>JBAYMS010000028.1:0-20802 GCA_041663425.1 Candidatus Omnitrophota bacterium | reverse complement strand
GGGTAACTTTCTTCGGATCGATGACACCGGCCGCTATCATGTCAGTGTATACATCTTTATCCGCGTCATAACCTTCGTTCGTTTTCATTTCTTTTACTTTATTCACTACTACAGAACCTTCCATTCCTGCATTGTTCGCTATAGTCCTGATAGGTTCTTCGAGCGCTCTCTTCACTATATCAACGCCGATCTGCTCATCGCCTGAAAGCTTAAGTTTGCCCAAGCCTTCTATACATCTGAGCAGCGCTACGCCGCCGCCTGGAACAATACCCTCTTCCACGGCAGCTCTTGTGGCATGCAGAGCGTCTTCCACCCTTGCTTTCTTCTCTTTCATTTCAGTTTCGGTCGCAGCTCCGACATTGATAACTGCAACACCGCCAGCGAGTTTAGCCAGACGTTCCTGCAGTTTCTCTTTGTCATAGTCTGAATCAGTACCTTCGATCTGCTTCCTGATCTGTGCTATGCGAGCCTGAAGATCGGCATTCTTGCCTGCACCTTCTACTATTGTTGTATTATCCTTGTCGATCCTGACCTTCTTTGCGCGTCCGAGATCTTCAATCTTAACGTTCTCGAGCTTTATTCCGAGATCCTCAGTTATAGCTTTGCCGCCTGTGAGAATGGCGATATCTTCGAGCATCGCTTTTCTCCTGTCGCCATAGCCCGGAGCTTTCACAGCCGCCGTCTGAAGCGTGCCGCGCATCTTATTAACAACTAGTGTTGCAAGAACCTCACCCTCAGTCTCTTCCGAGATGATAAGCAAAGGTTTTCCCGCCCTGGCCACCTTTTCAAGCAGCGGAAGAATGTCTTTCATGCTCGATATCTTTTTCTCGTGAATAAGAATATAAGGATCTTCTAGAGAAACTTCCATCTTCTCTGCGTCGGTCACGAAATAAGGCGAAAGATAGCCCTGATCGAACTCCATACCTTCAACAAGTTCGAGCTCTGTCTTGGATGCCTTACCTTCTTCTACTGTAATAACGCCATCTTTACCGACCTTTGTCATCGCTTCGGCTATCTGGCTGCCGATCTCCTGATCGTTATTCGCCGCAATTGACGCGACCTGAAGGATCTCTTTCTTATCTTTCGGATTAACCGACTTGGCGAGCTTCTCTAAATCGCTGACAACTTTTTCAACCGCCTTCTCAATACCTCTCTTAAGAGCCATCGGATTGGCGCCTGCGGTCACGTTCTTCATGCCTTCTCTGAATATAGACTCGGCAAGAACGGTCGCAGTAGTAGTACCGTCACCGGCGATGTCAGATGTTTTAGAAGCAACTTCCTTTACCAGCTCCGCACCCATATTCTCATACGGATCTTTCAATTCTATCTCTTTCGCTACGGTAACGCCGTCCTTAGTAATGGTCGGCGCACCAAATTTTTTGTCGATAACTACGTTCCTGCCCTTTGGGCCGAGCGTAACTTTTACCGCTTTAGCGAGCTGCTCAACACCCCTCAGTATCGCTCTGCGGGCCTCCTCGCTGTATAGTACTTGCTTTGCCATTGAATCCCCCTTTAGTTTTCTTCTGATGGATTCATCCCGAGCCGCCCTTGATTACAATAAGCGGCGAGGAATTTCATTCGCCATCCTTAAATTTATTTTACGATCGCTAAAATGTCTTCTTCTTTAAGTATAAGATACTCTTTCCCATCCATGGTGATCTCAGTGCCGGAATATTTTCCAAAAAGTATTTTGTCTCCGACTTTAACTTCGGGCGTAACCGGTTTCCCATCACAAACTTTGCCCTTACCTACCGCTACTACCTCGGCCTCCTGCGGCTTCTCTTTGGCCGAATCAGGCAGAACTATTCCGCCTCTTGTTACCTCTTTGGCTTCGAGGACTTTTACGACTATCCTGTCTGCCAATGGCTGAATCTTCATACTGCTTCCCTCCCTTTTGTTATTTTGTTTTTTATATTAGCACTCATTCTTAGCGAGTGCTAACAGTATCTCATTATACTTAATGAGCATTTTTTGTCAAGAAATTTTGAAAAATTTATCTCTTGCTGCGGCTGATCAGATAGAGGCCTTTGAGGATTATATCTTCATCAAGGATCTGTATCGAATCCGAATACTTCTTTATGAGCTCTGCGTTGCCGCCGGTCGCTATCACTTTAAGCGGCCTGCCAAGCACCTTCCTGTATCGCGAGACAAGCCCATCGCACATAGCGCCGAACCCGTACAATATACCTGCTCGCATGCTGTTTGCGGTGTCCCTACCTATTATATGGGGCGCATCTTTAAGTTCAACTTTCGGCAGGAGCGCTGTCTTTTCATAGAGGCTTGCCAGAGATATGCCTATGCCGGGCAATATGAGCCCGCCCAGATAATCACCTTTTTTCGAAACCAGGTCGAAGGTTATAGCTGTACCAAAATCTATAATAACTGCCGGAGCACCATAAAGGATTTTTGCCGCATAAGCGTTTACCAGCCTGTCTTGACCCACCTCATTCTTTATGCGATACAGATTTTTTATAGGCGCCTTCCTATCCCTGCCCAGGATCAGAATTTTGCATTTAGCAATTTTATTCAGATGCATTACAAGACGTCCGAGAGCTATGGGCACAACACTGGACACAATTATCTCGATGCTGCCGTTCTTTAATTTCAGATCTGCTTTTTTAAACAAATTTTTAAACCCGGGCCCATATAAAGAATAGTGATGCGTAGGTATCTTTACCTTGGCACATAAATGCCCGGACTTAAAGACCCCTGCCGTTATATTTGTATTACCTATATCTACCGTTATAATATTTTCCATTAACCATGCCGTATCATTATTATGTCGCCTGAAGATATCCGTTCCAACGTCCCTGCATCCTTCCGGACAACGAGTGCACCATCCGGATCTATATCATGCGCAAGGGCTTCGAAGGTCCTGTTCTGCAGCACAACCCTTACCCTCGAGCCTAGCATATCGGTAAGCTGTTTCCACTCATCCATTATCGGCCTGAAACCTTCCTTTTTCAACAAAAAATAATCTTCTTCCAGCCTCTCGATGAGCCTCTTTACGAGATCAAGACGCGAGACACACTCTTCCCTCCCGCACGAACGAAGCTCTTCCTTTAATGATGATGCGCCTTTCGGTAATTGCTTTATTGAAGTATTGACGTTTATACCGATACCGATAACTATAAAACCCACACTATCCTGCTCTGCTTTCATTTCGGTAAGTATCCCGCATATCTTTTTGCCTCTCACCAATATATCATTCGGCCATTTTATCATAGCCGACAGGCCCGTAACATCCCTAACGGCCTTGGCAGTTGCAACGGCCGCCAAGAGAGTTATTTTAGGTATCTCATTAGGCGTTATCTGCGGCCTCAATATCACAGACAGATATATCCCGCCCTTCGACGGAGACAGCCAGCTGCGGCCATGCCTGCCCTTACCGCCATCCTGCTCTTCCGCCAATATCACTGAGCCTTCCTTCAGGCCTTTTTCAGCAAGCTCATAGGCTATGTCATTTGTCGAGCCCACTTTCTTATAAGATATTACTTCTTTCCCCAGGACCTTAGCTTTAAGTTTCCATTTTATCTCAGATGGAATAAGGCTATCCGGAACACCGAGAAGCCTGTATCCCAAATGCGGAGAGGCCTCTATGGAATAGCCTTCATCTCTGAGCTTTTCAATATGCTTCCATATGGCAGCTCTTGAGACATCCGCAGTCCTGCACAGATCTTCACCCGATATATAAGATGAAACGTTGTGCCGCAAAACTGATAATATCTTCTCATCTAAAGCAATGTGTGTCATTTTTTCCCGGTTGCCTTGGCAAGTCTTTCCTTAAGTTCTTTTATCTGGTCTCGCAATACGGCTGCTTTTTCAAATTGCAGGTTCCGGGCGGCAACTTCCATGTCATGCTGCAGCTCGCCTATAAGCGATGTAAGGTCGTACTGATCGTCCGTCTCTTCCACTACATTAGTTATCACTTCACGGGCTTTCTTATAAGCTTCTATGCCTTCCTTTACAGCCCTTTCTATAGAACGCGGAGTTATTTTATTGTCTTCGTTAAAAGTTATCTGGACCTTGCGGCGCCTCGCCGATTCGCTTATGGCATGTTTCATAGATTTCGTTATTTTATCGGCATACATTATAACCCGGCCGTTCAGGTGGCGCGCCGCCCGGCCAGAGACCTGTATAAGGCTTGTCCCGCTCCTTAAAAAACCTTCCTTATCAGCATCCAGTATAGCAACAAGGGATACTTCGGGCAGATCCAAGCCTTCCCTTAAAAGATTTATTCCGACAAGGCAGTCAAATTTATTGAGCCTGAGATCTCTCAATATCTCAACACGTTCTATCGCGTCCATATCCGAATGCATATACTTTACTTTAAGTCCAAAATCACTCAGATATCTGGCCAGATCTTCGGCCAAGCGCTTAGTAAGCGTAGTAACAAGCACCCTCTCTTTTAATTCTGCACGGGCTCTAATTTCTTTTACAAGATCGTCTATCTGCCCTTCGGTCGGGCGGACTTCTATAGGCGGATCGATAAGGCCTGTGGGACGTATCAGCTGCTCCACAACATTACCCTTAGATTTATCCAGCTCATATTCGTCCGGGGTCGCGGAAACAAATGTTATTGGATAAACGAGTTTCTCGAATTCCTCAAATTTAAGGGGTCTATTGTCCAGGGCAGATGGAAGCCTGAAGCCGTATTCGATAAGAGTCTCTTTTCTCATCCTGTCGCCGTTATACATTCCGCGTATCTGCGGCACAGTAACGTGCGACTCATCGATAAAAGTGATAAAGCCTTTCGGGAAATAGTCGACCAGGCACCACGGCCTTGAGCCCGCAGGGCGTCCGGCAAGATGCCTGGAATAATTCTCAACACCGTTACAATAACCTACCTCACGCATCATTTCAATGTCGTAATGCGTCCTGGACTCCAGCCTCTGGGCCTCGACGAGCTTGTTCTGATCCCGCAGCTCTGCCAGCCGTCCGGCAAGCTCAGCTTCGATAGATTTGATAGCCGACTCGATCGTCTCTGGCGTAGTAACAAAATGCTTCGCCGGATATATGCCTACCTTAGGGATCCTTGTTATAACTTTGCCTGTTAGCGGGTCTATCTCATAAATATGTTCTATCTTATCGCCAAACTGTTCGATCCTGTATGCAGTCTTTGTGTATGCTGGAAAAACTTCGACCGTGTCTCCCCTAACCCGAAATGTTGAGCGCTTGAAATCGCAATCGTTGCGCTCATAATGGATCATTATGAGCTTTCTCAATACTTCGTCTCTGGAAATTACCTGCCCCTCCTCCATAAAAACGAGCATCTGCCCATATTCTCCCGGAGATCCCAGACCATATATACACGAGACGCTAGCAACAACTATACAGTCCTCGCGCGACATAAGAGAGCTTGTTGCCGAAAGCCTCAGACGGTCAATGTCTTCATTTATAGACGCGTCTTTTTCAATATAGAAATCTGTGTGAGGGATATATGCTTCGGGCTGGTAATAATCGTAGTAGCTTACGAAGTACTCAACGGCATTTTCTGGAAAAAATTCCTTAAATTCTCCATAGAGCTGGGCGGCAAGTGTTTTATTGTGCGAAATTATAAGGGCTGGTTTTCCGATATTGGCAATGACGTTCGCCATTGTAAAAGTCTTGCCTGAGCCTGTAACGCCCAGAAGAGTCTGATAGCCCGCGCCTTTTCTGAAAGCTTCAGTAAGCTTTCTTATAGCTTCGGGCTGGTCGCCTTCCGGCTTAAAATCACTGACGATCTTGAATTTCGCCATTATACAATTTCCAACGAAAGATCGATCGATTTGATAGAAGCTGTCAGGGCACCGATCGATATGACGTCCGGTTTCATCCTGGCAAATTCCCCTATGGTATCTTTATTAATTCCGCCCGAAACTTCTATAATGGGCTTTATCTTTGAAAGCCTCCGTATCTCGACACACGAGCGGACGTTTTGGGGCGTCATATTATCGAGCATTATTATGTCCGGCCTACCGGAAAGAGCTTCGGTGAATTCCTCAACCGTGGTAACTTCTATCTCAACTCTCGTTCCCTTAATGTTCTTTCTGCGGGCAACCTCAACGATCTCTTTCAGGGTAAGTATACCGGAGTGTGCTTTTATGTGGTTATCTTTTATCAGAACCTGGTCATAAAGCCCCATCCTGTGATTTGCACCGCCTCCGGTAAATACCGCATATTTTTCCAGATATCGCAAAAGCGGCAGCGTCTTCCGCGTATCCATGACCGAAACACCGTAAGGTTTGACTTTATCAACAAAGGTCTTTGTGGTAGTCGCTATGGCACTCAGCAGGCTTAAGAAATTGAGCATAGTCCTCTCCGCCCTCAGGATCGAGTTCGTATGGCCTTCGAGGTATGCAAGTTCTTTCCCGCTCCCGACAAAATGACCGTCATCACAATTAGGCTTAAAGCGCACGCTGAAATCGACCTGCGCCATTATCCATTCCGCTATCTTCAGGCCGCACACAACGCAATCTTCCTTAGCAACTATGCTCGCCTTGGAACTGGCAGTCTTTTCGATAAGCACAGTAGTCGTGATATCGCCTTTACCTATATCTTCTTTAAGCGCCGCCTTGACTATCGGCAGCACCCTATCCTTATCAAGCTGCATATATTTATTCTATCTCTCCCGCCCTATCGCTCTCAACATTATCCGGAAGCCCGGTATTGGGATCGTAAGTCTGGCTCTGAGGCATCTCCCGCTCATTATTTACACCCGACTCTATCTCGTCAGACATGGGTACTGGAGGTTCTACGTCTATGGTCCTGGCCTCATTTTCGATCGCAGCACCTTTGCCGCCACCTTCTTCAGCCATCAATGCAGCCGGACTAAAAACCAATGCCAGCACTACTAAAGCAGATAAATATTTCATACATGCCCCCTAAGTTTATTCAGCCGCGTGTCGACTAAGCGCCGATGTCTCTGACATCGGCCTTTATTTGCCCCAGATTGCTCTTTAATTTTTTAAGCTGAATTTCAAGCTCACCCTTACGGATTTCCTGCTTCTCAACCACTTCCTTGGGCGCCTTCGCCGTAAAATTTTTGTCCTTCAGCCTGGCGCTTATAGATTTAATTTCACCGCTTATTCTATCCTCTTCCTTCCTCAGTCTTGTCTTCTCTTTTTCAAAGTCTATCAGCCCTTCAAGCGGTATGTAGACCTCTACGCTTCCGACTACACTGACAGCAGAATTGGCCGGCTTTTGCACTTTGCCTACTTTAAGACCCGTCACCTTGGCCATACGCTTTATCAACTCTTCGTTATCACGCAACACTTTCTCAGCACCGGCATCCTGCACATTCAGCATCGCATCCACAGACCTCTGCGGATCGATATTCCATACCGACCTGATATTGCGGATTGCGACGATCAGCTCAACCAGTTCTTTCATCTGACGTTCAGCATCTTCCGATATCATCTCTTTCTGTATATGCGGCCACGACTCTATCATTATAGAATCAACACCGGATTTTTCACGCGGCAGCTTGCGCCATATCTCATCTGTAACAAAAGGCATTATCGGATGCAGCATCCTTAAGCTTTTCTCAAGAATTTTATAAAGTATTACCTGCGAGGATTTATCGCCGATATTTATCTTGGCAATCTCTATATACCAATCGCAAAATTCATGCCATATAAATTCGTATATGGCATTCGCGGCCTCGTTAAATTTATACTCATCCAGGCATTCTGTCACATAGCTTAGGGTAGAATAAAACCGGGATAATATCCATCTGTCCGTGAGCGAAAGCTTCGTCCCTTTAAAGAATACGCACAGATCGGATTTAACTTCATCCTGCTTAAGGTTCATCAGAATAAATCTGGACGCGTTCCACAGTTTATTTGCAAAATTACGGCCAAGCTCAAATTTACCCTCGGAAAGGAAGACATCCTGACCCTGGGCAGTTATCGAAATTATGCTGAAACGGAGCGCATCCGTACCGTATTTGGCAATCATATCAAGCGGGTCAATTACATTACCGAGCGATTTCGACATCTTAGTGCCGGTAATATCCCTGACGGTCCCATGAATGTAAACATCTTTAAACGGCGCCTGACCTCTGAATTCAAATCCCGCCATGATCATCCTGGCCACCCAGAAAAATATGATCTCCTGCGCCGTAACAAGTGTATTTGTCGGATAAAAATATTTCAGCTCAGGAGTTTCCTTCGGCCATCCGAACGTAGAGAACGGCCAGAGCCATGAGGAGAACCACGTATCCAGGACATCCGGATCCTGCACGATATCGGCAGAACCGCACTTCGGACATTTCTCAGGGCGAATTTTTGCAACTATAACATTTTCCCCATCCTTACATCCTTTACAGTAATAAACAGGTATGCGGTGCCCCCACCATATCTGCCTCGATATGCACCAGTCTCGTATATTGACCATCCAATCGAGATAAACTTTCGTCCACCGTTCAGGATAAAATCTGATCTTACCTTTCTTAACGGCTTCTATCGCAGGTTTTGCCAACGGCTTCATTTTGACAAACCATTGCGGCGAAAGCCGCGGCTCGACCATCGTATGGCAGCGATAGCAATGACCGACCGCATGACGGTGAGGCTCACTCTTTATAAACAGCCCGCGCTCTTTCAAGTCTTCAATTATAGCTTCACGCGCCTCGAAACGGTCCAGGCCTTCATAATCTCCGCCGAGCGAATTTATGGTGGCATCATCATTCATCACATTTATCTGCTCAAGCCCGTGTTTAAGGCCAAGCTCGAAGTCAACGGGATCGTGCGCAGGCGTAACCTTCAAAGCGCCCGTTCCGAACTTCAGATCGACTATGGGATCAAATATTATTTTAAGCTCGCGCCCGACGAGCGGCAGCGTTACCGACTTGCCTTTAAGGTCTTTATAACGCTTATCTTTCGGATTGACCGCAATAGCTACATCGCCCAGCATAGTTTCAGGTCTGGTTGTAGCAACTATGACATAAGCGTCCTTAACTCCTGCAATAGGATATTTTATATGATACAGCATCCCATCAACATCGCGATGCTGCGACTCCTCGTCCGAAAGCGCAGTCTGGCAGCGCGGACACCAATTTATGATATAATTCCCTCTATATATAAGGCCTTTTTCGTATAGCTTTATAAATACGTCGAGCACAGCATCTGAAAGCCCCTCGTCCATCGTAAAGCGCGTCCTGTCCCAATCGCATGAACATCCCAGTTTTTTAAGCTGGCGTATTATCGTCGAGCCATATTCCTCACGCCATTTCCATACTTCCTCGATAAATTTTTCGCGGCCTAAATCCTGGCGTTTTTTTCCGTCTTTGGCAAGTTTACGCTCGACGACATTCTGAGTGGCTATTCCGGCGTGGTCGGTGCCGGGCATCCACTCGGCTTCAAACCCCTGCATCCTCTTAAAACGTATAAGAATATCCTGAATGGTATCATTGAGGGCGTGCCCCATATGAAGTATGCCAGTTATATTGGGCGGAGGAATGACTATCGAGTACGGCTTCTTTTTCGAATCCGGCTTGGCGCGAAAATAACCCTTCGCCTCCCACTCTTTATACAGCCTGTCTTCAACTTCCTGCGGATTATATGCCTTTGGTAATTCTTCCATCTTTCTCCTTAAATAAAATTTATCCTGCTTTTTCCAGCGACATCTTCATATTTTTCAGGTCGATCTTAAGATTAAATTTGTTCAGGAACGTCATGCCCAGAAGGCCGTCCCGTATGCCTATCCCGGAATCCTCTAAAAGCACTCCCGCGAGAACGTCCTTCACCTCTATATCGTTAATACGCACCGACTTCAACATCACCATCTTAGCGGAAACCTGATGATCCCCGGCCAGCTGAAGGGTCGCAATATTATTTTTTATGTCTGTGAGGTCTACACCGAGCTCCTCGCCCTTCTGCCGGGTGAGCACAACTATAGACGCGCCGGTATCAAGCACAAGCGTCGCGTTAATGTTATTATTCAGCAAAGCGCTGACCAGTATACTGCTGGAATCACGATCCCTGGCCAGGTCTATCACTCCCTGCCCACGCAGCTGCCTGTCACTGCGCTCGCGTTCCTGTCTCGTCCACTCATCGTATTCCGCAAATCTCTTCTGCCGGTCACGATTAAATTCTTCCTCGCCAGCCCGCAGCTCTTTACGTTTCGCATCCCATTTATCCGTTATAGCCTTAACATCTTCCGCAGAGGAACGTTTTATATTCTTGATCTCATTTTTACCGCAGGTAATAGTGCCAAAACCGATATCCATCTGGACACCGTGAGAATCCTCGCTTTTAATAACACCTTCGATGGAACCGCCATTATTTAAATATATAGTGTCTGCGTGTAAAATAACGGGTGCTGAAAATATAATAACAGATGCTATGAGGACAATATTATTTTTCATACATTTTTGATTATTTAAGAAGGCTGGCTATCTGCGATAAAAGATCGCTGATCTCAAAAGGCTTAACCACATATGCATCTGCACCGCAATCCTTGGCAAGCTTCATGCTTTCGGCCCCCGACTTTGCGGTAACTATTATTATCGGGGTCTTGGCATGCCTTCTGTCATTCTTAAGAAGATTGCATACCCAATAGCCGTCTATTTTTGGAAGCATGAGATCCAGAAGGATCAGGTCCGGATTTTCCTGAAACGCCTTTTCAAAACCTTCCTTACCGTCGCACGCGGTAATCACTTCATAGTTGTTAGCTTCCAGCCGTATCTTAATGAAATCGCAGAGCTCGCTCTCATCCTCAACTATCAGGATCTTATGCGCCACCTGCTTATTTTCCTTTTGCACGGGACCTGCGGGCTTTATTTTTATTATACAGATCTTCACCCAGCCATTGCCGCGCTATGGTATCTTTATCAACACCTTTAACTTCCCAGTCATATTCCATTATCATAACCGTCTTAAGGGTCTTGGCAACTTCCTGCGCCAGAAGATTAGGATGCTTCTGATATACCCTGTCGAGCCTTTTACAATATTCCACAGGATCTCCTTTTACAACAACACCCTGCGTGCGGACATCTTTTATAAAAGCTTTTACCTCTGTTACTTTTTTAGAACTTGACAGCTTCATCCAATCATTGCCTGTAAACAAGGCAGCCTGAGCTATGCTACCAAAAAGGATTAGGGCGGTAAATAACGTTGCGCTTATTTTCAATGCTTTTGACTTTCTCATACACCCTCCGATAATATAGCGGTAGTTTTATTTATTTCTTTGCGTCTTTTAGCAGTTTATACTCAACAGAATCTACAAGCGCCTGCCAGGAAGCTTCGATAATATTCTCCGATACGCCTATCGTCCACCAGGAATCATCTTTATCCTGGGATTGAATAAGAACCCTGACCTTCGCAGCAGTCCCCTCTTTCTCATCCAGGACCCTGACTTTATAGTCCGTAAGATGCATTTCATTTAAGCTTGGATAAAATTTTTTCAGGGCTTTTCGCAGGGCGCTATCAAGCGCGTTAACCGGACCATCTCCCAACGAAGCGGTATGCTCAAGCTCTTTACCCACCCTGAGCTTGATCGTCGCTTCAGTAACCATCTTGCCGCCCTTCTTCTTCTCAATTATCACCCTGAAATCATCAAGATCGAAGAAATCTTTAAACTTATTCATTACTCTTTTTATAAGAAGCTCGAGAGACGCCTCCGCTGATTCAAAATGATAGCCTTCACTTTCAAGGGCCTGCAGGGTCTTCAAGATCTTTTTCGTCTTATCGCCGCCTTTTTCAAGGCCCAGATCCATGTCTTCCGCTTTTTTTAAAATAGTTGAACGCCCGGACAATTCCGATATGAGCAGACGCCTATGATTACCGACCAGATTGGGGTCTGCGTGTTCATATGTCTTCGGATTTTTCAGAATGGCATTGACGTGCACGCCGGCCTTGTGCGCAAAGGCACTACTGCCGACAAAAGGCTCGCTATCGCTCATCTTTACGTTGCAGACATCTGCGACAAACCTCGATATTTCGGTCAGCTCTTTCAGCTCAATGTCCGATACGCAGTCAATCCCCAATTTGAGCTTAAGGTTCGCGATCACGGAAATGAGATTGGCATTGCCGCATCTCTCGCCATAGCCATTGACCGTTCCATGCACCTGTATGCATCCCGCCTGAACAGCGGCTATAGAATTCGCTACCGCCATATCGCAATCGTTGTGAGCATGTATGCCGAGCGGCGTCTTTATCAAAGTCTTAACATCTTCGACGGTCTCAAATACCTGGGACGTCACAGTCCCGCCGTTGGTATCGCAAAGTATTATCCTGTCCGCACCGGATTCCTCGGCTGCCTTCAGGGTCTTGAGCGCATAATCCCTGTTCTGCCTGTAACCATCAAAAAAATGTTCCGCGTCATAGAATACGATCTTACCATTGGCCTTTAAAAATTTGATCGAATCTTCTATCATCCGCAGGTTCTCTTCGAGGTCTACCTTAAATACATCGCGGACATGGAGGTCCCAACTCTTACCGAATATCGTAATATATTTTGTCTCAGCCGAAAGAAGCCCCTTCATCACTTTATCGGACTTTGCTTTTGAATTTGCATGACGGGTACTTCCGAATGCTGTTATTTTCGATTTTTTAAATCTGAGCTTCTTTATTTTCTTAAAAAACTCCATATCTTTCGGATTGGCACCCGGCCAGCCGCCCTCGATAAAATGAACCCCGAGTTCATCAAGCTTCTCCGATATCTTCAGCTTATCAGCAACAGAAAAAGATATGCCTTCTGATTGCGCACCATCCCGCAGCGTCGTATCGTATAATTCGACCTTGGTCATCGATAGCACCTCTTTCTAGCTCCTTTTCTTGCTCAATCCGAACTTATCATGGATAGCCCTGACAGCGTCTGCGCCATTCTTCTTTTTTACCACACACGAGATCTTTATTTCACTTGTCGATATCATCTCGATATTAATGCCCTTTTCAGCCAATGCTTCAAACATGTCTGCGGCAACGCCGGAGTGGCTCTTCATTCCTATGCCGACTATCGAGACCTTCGCCATATCATTGTCGTACTTTATATCCCCGGCACCTACTCTTTTGGATATTTCCCTGGTAACTTTTATAGTTTTATTAAGATCCGCGCCCGGGACTGTGAATGAAATATCGGTCGCACCGGTCCTGGATACGTTCTGGACTATCATGTCAACGTTTATGCCTTCAGCGGCAATGTCTTTAAATATCTTTGCGGCTATGCCCGGTTTGTCCGGCACGTCACATATAGTAATCTTTGCCTCTTCCTTATTAAGGGCAACGCCCGAAACAACAATATCTTCCATCGCCTTTACCTCCTTGGAAATTATGGTGCCCATCTTGTCGGAAAAACTTGACCTGACATGTATAGGTACATCGAACTTCATTGCAAACTCTATAGAGCGCGGCTGCAGCACCTGTGCTCCTGAGGATGCAAGCTCAAACATCTCTTCGTAGCTTATGCGGTCGATCTTCCTGGCGTTCTTCACAAGCCGCGGATCCGTGGTAAATATACCGTCGACGTCGGTGCACATCTCGCACATCTCTGCGCCCAGGACCTTCGCAAGCGCTACCGCAGTAAGGTTCGACCCGCCCCTGCCCAGTGTCGTTATGTCCTGGCTGAGGCTAAGCCCTTGGAATCCCGCTACGATGACAATTTTACTGGTTTTAAGCGCTTCAAATATGCGCTTTGCATTTATTTCGATGATGCGCGCTTTCGTAAACGCGTTGTCGGTTATTATTCCTACTTGAGCCCCGGTAAATGATATCGCATCTTCGCCGAGCTCATGTATTGCCATGGTCAAGAGCGCGCACGATACCTGTTCGCCTGTTGAGACGAGCATATCAAGCTCACGCTCAGATGGGTTGTCAGTTACCTGGTGAGCCAGCTCTATAAGCTTGTCCGTAGAATCTCCGAGCGCAGAGACTACGGTAACAACATCGTAGCCGTCTTTCCTGGCTTTAACCACCCGCTTCGCAACATTCTTTATACGGTCGACGTCCGCCACGCTTGTTCCGCCGAATTTCTGCACTATAATAGGCCTTGCCATATTTTAACCTTATATTTTTTTGATAAAATTCTCGGTAAGAGCAGCTCCGGATTTAAACTTTACTTTGCTGGCCGCTGCATTCACCTCGTTGTAAGATTCAAAACCGTTATGTTCCACATTTTTACCTGCCATCACAAAAGGTGCCGGATCTGAAACATGCGTTTTTAACGCGACCGGGGTAGCGTGGTCGGATAAAACCATCACTCTGTAGTCGCCTGAATCCTTTAAAAAATTCCAGACAGCGCCCACTACAAATTTATCAAAATTCTCTATCGCGGTTATTTTGGCCCGCAAATCGCCGTTATGCCCTGCCTCATCCGGCGCTTCCACATGTACGAATATAAAATCTTTCCGTTTCAGCAACTCAACGGCATATTCACCCTTGCCCTGATAATTTGTATCATAATAGCCCGTCGCACCCGGGACATTTATAAGCTCCAGCCCCGCTATCTTTCCGATACCGTTAACAAGATCAACCGCCGAAATAACAGCACCGTCTATTCCGAACATACCTTTAAATGTCGGCATGTTGGGATTTGTTCCCTGACCCCATAGCCATATCATGTTGGCCGGATTTTCACCAAGGTCTACACGCACTTTATTTATCTCGTGCTTCTCAAGCATATCTCTCGACTCTGACATCAATCTGTTCAGAAGACCGGCGCCGCTTCCCTTCGGAAGATGCTTCATAATATTCTGAGATGCTATGTCATGCGGCGGTGTGCACAAAGCCTTAACAAGATCATTAAGCTCCCCAGCCGACCGCGTCTTTATCACCAGAAGATGCCGGTAACTTTTACCGTGATAAAATTTAATATTTTCCGTGCCCAGCTTCTCGTTTAAATACTCGATTAGGGCTGCCGCTTCTTTATCTTTTATGTGGCCGGCGCTGTAGTCTGCCATGACGTCATTATTCACGGTAACCAGATTGCATCGGAAAGCCACTTCATTTTCCGCTATCTCAACTCCTATATTAGCAGCCTCAAGAGGCCCGCGACCGGTATAATATGCTTTGGGATCATATCCAAGAATAGAAAGATTTGCAATATCGCTGGCCGGTTTCATGCCGCGCGGCACCGTCTTAACAAAGCCAACCATCCCCTGTTTGGCCATCGCATTAATGTTCGGTATCTTTGCAACCTCAAGAGGCGTTTTATTATCCAGTTCTTTTATAGGATAATCGCTCATCCCATCGCCAACCAATATCGCGTATTTCATCTTCTTTACAATCCTATCTCTTTTAAGATCAGCTCTTTTTCTGGTTTAACTATTGCCGGCTTCTCAACGCTCGCTATCGCCCTGTCGGGGTCTTTTAAACCATGTCCCGTCAAAACGCACACTATTTTTATTTTACCCATTCCTTTAAAATAACCGCTATTGGCAAGCTTTAATACACCCGCTACGCTCGCCGCGCTGGCCGGCTCCACAAAAACACCTTCGCGCGAGGCCAGAAGCTTATACGCTGCCAGTATTTCGTCATCAGTTACGGCATCGATCACACCGCCGGAATCGTCACGAGCAGCCTCAGCCTGCTTCCAGCTGGCAGGATTGCCTATCTTGATCGCCGTAGCTATCGTCTTCGGATCTTTTATCGGATGGCCCATAACAATAGGAGCCGAGCCCGCCGCCTGAAACCCAAGCATCTTAGGCAGTCTTTTACTGATACCCGCCGCTTTATATTCTTTATAGCCTTTCCAGTAAGCCGTGATATTACCGGCATTACCTACGGGAATGGCGTGAAACTCAGGCGCTTCACCCAATGTATCGCATATTTCAAAGGCTCCGGTCTTCTGCCCTTCGATCCTGTAAGGATTGATTGAATTGACCAAAGTTATAGGATACTTATCCGTTATCTCGCGCACCAGCTCCAGGGCTTCGTCAAAATTACCCTGTATAGCTATGACCTTAGCGCCATGTATAAGAGCCTGCGACAGTTTACCCAGCGCGATCGCACCTTCAGGTATCAGCACTATCGACTTTATTCCGGCACGTGCAGAGTAAGCAGCTGCCGACGCTGAAGTATTCCCCGTCGACGCACACATAACGGCTTTCGAACCTTCCTCTACCGCCTTTGAAATGGCCATGGTCATGCCGCGGTCCTTGAAAGAGCCTGAAGGGTTCAGTCCCTCGTATTTAAGATAAACTTCCGCATCTTTACCGACCAGGCTCGATATGTGGCACGCATAGATTAAAGGAGTATTTCCTTCATTCAAACTTATCACCGGCGTCTTATCGGTTACCGGAAGAAATTTTCTGTATTTTTCGATCAGGCCTATCCGCATCTTTCTAACCTTCCACTCTTATACGCACAGATTTTTTCTTTATTACATTCAGCGCGTCTATTTCTTTTAAGGCTTTCATCATGTCGCGCTCAAGCGCTTCATGCGTCATCATAATAATTGGCACCCCACCCGCATTTTTATGCTGAAGCTGCGTAACGCTGGCTATGCTTATATCGTATTTAGCGAGTATCCCCGATATCTTTGCGAGCACACCCGGTTTATCAAGCGCCGAGAACCTCACATAATATCTGGTCCTGACCTCTGCCATTTCTTTTATCCGTTCTGCGTCATTGGTAAGTGGTATGCAATCAGAAGATTTGTAATCATCAGTCAGGCTTTTGGCGATCGCAACTATATCACTTACGACTGCGCTGGAAGTAGGCGCTGCCCCTGCGCCCTGACCGTAGAATAGGTTTTCGCCGGCAAGATCGCCTTTAACAAATATGGCATTGTATACACCGCTCACTCCGGCAAGAAGATGCTTTTCAGGTATTAGCGTCGGATGAACGCGCAGCTCCACCGTATTGCCGGACCGCTTAGCGATGGCAAGAAGTTTTATCGCGTAACCGTACTCTTTTGCAAATCGTATGTCGTTCGGCTCGATCTCAGTTATGCCTTCAGTGTATATTTCACTCGGCTTAACAGCAAGCCCGAACCCCAGAAGGGAAAGAACTGAAAGTTTGTGGCACGAATCACCGCCTTCTATGTCCAGCCTTGGATCGCGTTCAGCATATCCTTTGGCCTGTGCCATTGCCAGCGCTTCGTTAAATCCTATATTCTCTTCGGCCATCTTCGATAATATAAAATTGCTCGTGCCGTTTATTATTCCGTATATGAGGTCTATTCTGTTCGCTATAAAACCTTCTCTCAGCGCACGTATTATCGGGATACCTCCGCCAACACTCGCCTCAAACCCGACACAAAGCTTAAGTTCGTTGGCCAATTTAAATATCTCATAGCCGGAATCGCTTAATAACGCTTTGTTGGCGGTGACGACGTGCTTGCCCTGCCTTAACGCCTCGAGAACAAGATCTCTGGCCGGCCTCACACCGCCCATGAGTTCAACTATGATATCGATATCCGGATCGTATAAAAGCTTGGTAGCGGATTTGGTCAGGATGTTGCGGCTGACTTTAACAGGACGCTTCCTTTTGAGATCTTTGTCACAGATTCTGGAGACAACTATGTCGAGCCCGCTCTTCTCTTTAAGCACCCTGCGCTTCGAGATGAGCGCCTTGACAACACCGGACCCAATGGTGCCAAAACCTATTATCCCTACTTTTATCTTTTTCATAGCAACCCTTTTATAGTACTGCGGTTCCGACCTAAAAAAAAATGGTCGGGACGGAGAGATTTGAACTCTCGACCCCTTGCACCCCAAGCAAGTGCTCTAGCCGGGCTGAGCCACGTCCCGCCAAAATCTTTTATATTTAGTATTCACCTTCCATCTTAGGCGTTCTTGTCATCAGATCGTGGACAGCGCGCTTCGGATCTTTATTCTCATAAAGGACTGCGTATATTTCTGCCACTATAGGCATCTCTACTTTGTGTCTTTTCGCCAGATCGTATGCCGACTTAGCCGTAGCGACACCTTCAACAACCATATCTGTCTCTTTTAAAATATCTTTAAGTTTTTTGCCTTTACCGACCTCTTCGCCCAGCCACCTATTCCTGGAGTATTGGCTTATACATGTCGTAGTCAGGTCGCCCAGTCCGCTGAGGCCGTAAAAAGTATCCTTCTTTGCACCCATCGCAGTGCCGAGCCGGACTATCTCAACCAACCCCCTAGTCAGTACCGCAGCCTTTGCGTTCGCACCAAAGCCCATCGCATCAATAGCTCCTGCCGCGATCGCAATTATATTTTTAAGAGATCCGCCGAGCTCCACACCTATCACATCGGTTGTCGTATATACCCTGAAACGGTCCGTCGTAAATACAGACTGAACTTCTTTTGCAAGGCCAAGGTCTTCAGATGCGGCGACTACCGTCGTCGGCGCACCGTTCGCAACTTCCAGGGCTATTGTCGGCCCCGATAGGACCGCAAGCCTCTGTTTACCTAGCACATCAAATGCGATTTCCGATACACGCTTAAGCGAACTATTCTCTATGCCTTTTGTAACACTGACAAATTTTTTATTAGAAAGGTCTTCGGCTTTCAGCATTGTGAAAACCCCTCTCGCAAATTGCGAAGGCGCGGCCAGAACTACCAGGCCATTGCCATTCAGCGCATCGTGCATCGACGCAGTGATCTTCACATTTTTCGGGATATCTATGCCGGGCAGAAATTTCACGTTCTCCCGCTTTGCTTTCAGGACCTCAACGTATTCGGGAAAAGCGCCCCACAATGTAACTTTAAGCCCCTTCTTCGAAAGCAGCACAGCAAGAGTGGTTCCCCACCCCCCGTCACCTATAACTGCAATATCATTTATTATATCCATATTATTGTAATTTTATTATATATAAGCTTTTATGTCAATAAAGAAGGAGGTTTCGCATTCGAAATGTGATGTGGCGAAGTGGTGAGCTTAGGCGTTAAAATTTCGAGTTTGACACAGCGTATTTATGCAGCATCAAAAAAATATTCGGAACTCTATCGTTGATATCGCCCCATCAATTGCCCCCGAGCCAGGACATGGTCCCTCATAGCACCTTCCAAGTCTTTCTTTGTAGCACCGGGACCCAGCGAAAGCTTAGTATCAAGCGCATAAACTTTAAAAAAATACCTATGGACGCCGCCTGGAGGACACGGCCCACCGAAGCCTGTCTGATTCGAATCATTCATACCCTGCATCGAACCGTCCCCGAGAAGCCTATCCGGAGGAACGGCTTCAGGCAAACCTTTTGAATCAGGAGGTATATTATATATCACCCAATGAACCCACGTCCCCCTCGGCGCATCCGGATCATCACCTATAAGCGCTATGCTCTTAGCTCCCGCCGGTATACCTGCCCAGGCTATATCCGGGGAGATGTCTTCCCCGTCACATGTATATTTTGACGGTATCATCCCTCCTTCTTTAAAAGCACTGCTCGTAACGTTTATTTTCATACGCGCACCCTCCTCGCTTGAATACGAAAAACTTTGGGCAGCTAACATAAAAACAGATAGTATTATAAAAACTTTCAGATGCTTCACTGTCCTATCTCTATTTTATATAAGTCGCTGTAAGTTCCGGTAAGCCACATAAATTTACCGTCCCACACTATGCCTGTAGTCCTGGACACAGGTGAACGAAAAGCCCCTACAACCTCCCACTTCTCCACATCTATTTTATACACCATAGAATCATACCAGCTGCTTACCCATAAACTCTTACCGTCCCAAGCAAGCTGAGTGGGCTCCTCGATCGCATTCATGGATACGCTTCCTAAAAGACTCATATCCTTGTCAAGCTCAAGAAGATCAAACTTTGTTCCTATGCCCCTTGTCCATGTGACCATAAAAAGACGCTCACCGGTCCAGACTATCCCCGCCGGATGCGCCGGTTTAACCGATATCCATACTTCCGGGATAAGCTTATTTCCATCGAGAGAAGCCCTGTAAAGCCTGAATTCATCCCATTCAGTAACGAAAAATTGATTTTCGGATAATGGCAGCACGCTTTCCGTAAAACCGGCTATCGGTTCTATGACAGATTTCACATCCCCCGACACCGTATCAAGCGCCCACACTTTACCATTCTCACCATTCGAGAGAAGCAGGTCCGGACCATTAAAAGACAATCCTTCATGATAGCCTTTCGGGATAGGGATCGTCTGTATCACCTTAACAGGCATCTCTCTATACGATGAGGATCTACGCAAAGACTTTGCCTCATAGGCATGCAAAAAAGATTGCGTCCCCGCAATCATAACCAATATGGATAAAATTACTATTCTATTCTTCGGCGGGCGTCTGGACATCTTCGCTTACGTTCTTTTGGGGAGCAACCGGCAACTGAGACCGGAGATAATTGATCTCGTCGGCCAACGCCCTGTTCTCCATCTCAAGTTTCTTAAGGCGCACTTTCATCTCTGCGGCATTGCGAGCCGCATATTCATCCGCGCTCTCTTCCACATAAGTAGTGCTGTTGCTTTTATACATCCGTGCGCCTTTTGGCACGAGAACAGAAACATCGTTGTTTACTTTTCTCACTTCCATGCCGGCGGGAGCACCAGACTCATCATTATCTTTATTGGTATATTGGGCAGATGCTGCTGAGGTAAAAAAAACTGAAATTATGATCAGGCACAACAGATGGGGTCTGTTCATCGTTTTACTTTCCTATCGAGGCCAGAAGCATATCCCTGGGCACCTTTTTTAATATGTAAAAACAGAAAAAGCAATTATTCGATGTCTTCCCCGGAAATTTCACACCGTTCTTTATCAGCCTGTTTCTGATCCGGGCTGAACCCAGATTAAATATAGCACAAATAATATTGTTTTGGCGAACATTTTTAAGTAATCCCGCTCCACGACCTATTTTTACGTTGCCCATACTGAGTTCGTCCAGCTCCGACGCATCGCCACAGCACGAGTTAACCTCACACGACGACTCAACGAAGAAG
>JBAYMS010000027.1:0-21124 GCA_041663425.1 Candidatus Omnitrophota bacterium | reverse complement strand
ATTTATGACGGGGCTATGGAGCGGGGAATGATATTTTACATAGCTGCAATATTGGGATCATTCCTCACGGCAGCTTCTTTCTTAAAATTGGGTCATGCGGCGTTTTTAGGAAAAGGGGATGGCAAGGAAAGCGTTAAAGAAGCTCCGATACGAATGCTTATTCCAATGGTAGTCATTGCCTTCCTATGTATTCTCTTCGGACTTTGGAACGCGCTTCCACTCAACAATTTAATACAACCCATACTCGGAGAACGGCTGGAAGGCCACAATTTCTCAGGCATGCCGACAAGTGCGATGCTGGTGATCATCACAATAGTAGTTCTCGTACTAGCCGTATTAAACCATATTTATGGCATCAAAAAGACAGGTAAGGCAATAAAAGCAACGGATCATATACGCCATGCACCTGTGCTTGAAAATATTTACGATAAGGCAGAGAATAGATTCTTCGATCCTTACAATATCGGCCTTAACATAATAAATGTTTTTTCTAAAATCGCTTTTGGATTTGATAAAGCGATCGACTGGTTTTACAACAGCTTTGTAGTAATGGTGACCAACGGAACATCAGGCATTATTAAAAAGCTGCATACAGGCAATTACGCAACATATATAGTCTGGTCAATAGGTGTCGCGGGTGCAGTAATAATATTTCTTATCCGCGCGATCTGAATAAACTTGGCATAGGTCTTGAGACCTATGCACTTAGCTTGCAGGTGGTTGAATAAACTTGGAGAATAAATAGTGCCGTCTTTAATGATATTGATACCGCTTTTCGGAGTAATCATACTGAACCTCGTCTTCGCAGCCAATGAGAAGACCCGGAAAGCTGCGTTTTGGTTTGCTCTTGTCATATTCATCCTCCAGATCGCAGCGGTAATATTCCACCATCCGGTATTAAGAAATAATTCGCTAGAACAGATAGATTCCTTCTTTAAGGTAAGCTTTTTTGTCGATCACCTGACCTTTATTATGTTCATATGCATTGGTATGGTATCTATCGCAAGCCTTTTCGTGGCAAGATACACTATGCCGAACGATGATAGCAGATTTAAATTTAAAAACCTTCTCATTCTGGCGTCGTTAGGTATGAGCGGCATAGTAATGGTAAAAGACTTGTTCTCTTTGTATGTGTTTATGGAAATAACTGCCGTCTCGTCATTCCTTTTAATAGCTTATCCGAAAAACCTGGATGCCCTCGAGGGCTCATTTAAATACCTGATCCTGTCTTCAGTAGCTACAGTCCTGATGCTGACATCTGTAGGCTTATTATTCATAGTAGCCGGAAGCACATCCTTTTCGGATATAGCCCTCGCCATAGCAAATTCACGCAGCAGCACACTGGTGGTGCTGGCAATGGGACTATTTATATGCGGCCTATTTGTGAAGGGCGGACTTGTGCCTTTCCATGGATGGCTGCCCGATGCATACACAGCAGCTCCGGCACCGGTGTCGGTCCTTCTAGCTGGCGTAGTCACCAAAGCGGCTGGTATATACACGCTGATCAGGATAGTCACTTCGCTATTTCCGTTTGATCAGCCCATAAACAATGTCATAATGCTCATAGGAACAATTTCGATATTTGTCGGCGCGCTGGCTGCTATAGGCCAGGATAACTTCAAAAGGATGCTTGCGTATTCCAGCATAAGTCAGATGGGTTACATACTGTTAGGATTAGGCGCCGGCACACCTCTCGGAATCGTGGGAGCCGTATTCCATTTATTTAATCATTCTGTATTCAAATCTCTCTTATTCGTAAATTCGGCAGCGGTAGAAAAAGAAACAGGGACATGCGACATGAATAAGATGGGCGGCATCGCACAGAAGATGCCAGTTACCGGAGCAACATCAATCATAGCGTTTCTTTCCACTTGCGGCATCCCTCCGTTATCGGGATTCTGGTCAAAGGTCATCATAGTCATTGCCCTCTGGCAGGCAAGTCAATACACATATGCAGCCCTTGCCATACTTGCAAGCATAATAACTGTGGCATATTTCCTGTCAATGCAGCGCCGCGTATTTTTCGGAAAGCTTAAAAACGGATTTGAGAATTTAAAAGATGCGGATACGGGCGTTATTACAGTTTCGATAATCCTGGCCGCAATAACTGTAGGCGCCGGGATATTTTTCCCGTTTGTATACAATGTATTTATATCACCCGTTAAGGAACTACTGATAAGGTAAATATGAATATCGATCTGGTTATTTTAATACTGACGACACTTGCAGCGATCTGGACTGTTATGGGCAGAAGCTTATTAAAAGCTGCGATAGGCCTTGCCATCACAAGCGCTCTCATATCTGTGATGATATTCAGGATGAATTCGCCGCTGGCAGCGGTTTTTGAATTGTCAGTTTGCGCGGGACTGATAACGGCCATATTTGTCAGCACTATAAGCATGACAAAACCTCTGACACATAAAGAAGTTCTGCAGGTATCTAAAGACAGGATGAAAAGATATATTTATCTTCCTGTAATATTAGCGATAGTAGGCGCGGTTCTTATAGCGTTAAAGCTGAAACAAGATTTTACCATCGCACCTCTTGCTGTGGCGCAGCCCGACGTCCAGACGGTATTGTGGGATTTCCGCCGCCTTGATGTTATCGGACAAGTCATAATACTGATCGCCGGCGCTTTGGGAATAGTAATATTATTTGAGGAGAAGAAAACCAAATGATAGGTTTCTTTATAGTCTTATTACTTATATGCGGGGCATACTGCCTGGTAGTTACGCGCAGCATGATACGCGCTGTCGTGGGAATAGAATTATTGATCAAAGCGGTAACGCTTCTTATTATCTTAGCCGGCCAATTAACAGGCCGGACAGCTTTGGCACAGAGCATTGCTATTACCATCATAATCATAGAGGTTGTTATAGCGGCCACAGCAGCAGGTATAGCACTGTCTGTATTCAGACATACGAATTCCCTTGATGTAAGAAACCTGCGCAATCTGAAAGGTTAGAGAAATAAAATGAATGGAATATTACTGACACCCCCGGTAGCTTTTGTAGTGGTTCTTATCGCTATGATGCTATTCGCCAGATTTCTTTCGACACTTTCTGCAAAGCCGAAAACTCATGGTGAAGGCGAGGGGAAATCATACGCCTGCGGCGAAGATGCCCCAACAAATCAGATGCAGCCGGATTACAGTCAATTTTTCCCGTTTGCTTTCTTTTTTACACTTTTGCACGTATTCACGCTCACGATAGCAACCGTTCCGGCACTAACCGGCGGATCATTTGTCGTAGCAGTCATTTATATACTGGCCGCGATAACGGGCCTGGTCATTCTTTTCAGGAGATAGATTAAAGATGGGATTAGTAGAGAAGGTTGTTACCTGGGCAAGGATAAAATCACCGTGGATAATCCATTTCAATACTGGTGCCTGCAACGCCTGCGATATTGAGATAGTGGCAGCGCTTACCCCGCGATACGACATAGAGCGATTTGGCATACAATTAAAAGGCACACCCAGGCACGCCGACGTCCTGGTCTGTTCCGGGCCGGTCACAAAACAGATAAAGTGCAGACTTAAAAGAATATATGACCAGATGCCTGAGCCTAAATTTGTCGTTGCTGTCGGCACCTGTTCATGTTCTGGCGGTGTTTTTGACGGCTGCTATAGCGTAGAGTCTGGCATAGATAAGGTAATACCGGTATCGGCATACATACCGGGCTGTCCGGCCAGCCCAAAGGCTATTATTGACGGAGTTGTGAAATTACTGGCAAGCCTCGAAAAAAAAGAAGAAAAGAATAAGAAGTGAGTCAACTTATGACAAAAGAACCAGACATTCAGAATAGTTTAATAAAAAAGTTCGGTTTCCTGGAAGGAAAAATAAGGATTCCGAGAGAACGGCGCATTTTTGCGGATGCTGCACCGGAAAATTTTGCAACTATTATTGAGTATGCCATGAAAGATCTATCTTTTACGATGTTATGCACTATAACCGGCCTTGATGAAGGAGCAACTCTTGGATTTCTATACCACCTCGCCCGGGAAGATGGTATCATGTTAAGTATAAAACTGAACATAGACAAGAACAATCCTGTAATAAAAACTATAACCGGTTATTTCCCCGGAGCTGACATTTACGAGCGGGAACTAATGGATCTGCTGGGGGCAAAGGTTGAAGGGCTCCCGGAAGGCAGGAGATATCCGCTCTCCGACGATTGGCCTGTTGGGGATTATCCTTTACGTAAAGACTGGAAAAAGCAGGAAGGGGCGAACAATGCATAAAGTAGTCATTCCTATAGGACCACAGCACCCGGCTTTAAAAGAACCAGAGAGTTTTAGCGTAACTTTAAGTGGTGAGAAGATAATGAAATTTTCTGCAAAACTCGGATACAACCACCGCGGCATTGAAAAAGCCTGCGAAGAGAGAACCTACACCCAGGACGTATATCTGACGGAACGTATCTGCGGGATATGCTCACATTCGCACTCCACATGCTTCGTGCAGGCTGTAGAAGAGATCGCTGCCGTGGCTGTGCCGAAACGCGCCCTTTACATCAGGACGCTTATTGGTGAACTCGAAAGGATACACAGTCATTTACTGTGGCTGGGAGTAGCCGGACACGAAGTAGGATTTGATACTCTCCTTATGTACTCGTGGCGCGATCGTGAAGTTGTGATGGACATCCTGGCCATGCTTACCGGTAACCGCGTCAATTATGGCATAAATACAATAGGCGGCGTTCGCCGCGATGTATCGCCGGAGCAGGCAAAGCAGATCCTTAAAGCCATGGATACCCTTGAAGAGCGGACAAAATATTACATACAAATCGCCACCGAAGAGACCACTCTTATTCAGAGACTGTCCGGAGTAGGCGTCCTTTCAAATAAAGACGCATTAAAGCTTGGGGCAGTAGGGCCAACGGCTCGCGCTTCAGGTGTCGATAGAGATGTTCGTCGCGACGATCCTTATGCCGCATATGCGGAAGTGAAATTTAAAGTTATCACCGATAACCATAATGACGTATATGGCCGGACACTTGTGCGCATGGGTGAATTAATGGAAGCCTATTCCATAATACGTCAGATCATAAATAACATGCCTGACGGGCCTGTCGCTGTAAAAGTCCCTCGGAAAATACCTGCTGGCGAAGCCGTTTCGAGATACGAGGCGCCGCGGGGAGAAGATTTACATTACGTTAAAGCTAATGGTACGGAAAAACCCGAGCGAGTAAAGGTGAGAGCGCCGACCTTAGCCAATATACAGACGGTGGCAAAAATGCTTGAGGATAGGCAGCTTGCGGACCTTCCGATAGTCATCGCCGCCATCGACCCCTGCTTCTCCTGCACCGACAGATTGACCGGAGTAAGACAGCAAGGGAAGAGAAGTAAAAACGTGATGAGATGGGAAGATCTCCACTCTTATAGCATTAAATACTATCAGGAACACGGAATAGATTTTACCGATCTCAATAAAAAACTGGCAAAACTTTTAAAATGATAGACTTATTCTACATCTTAATATTCCCGGGTTTTCTATTTTTAAGCATATTCGGCTTAGGCGCTGAATTTTTGGACAGGAAATTCCATGCACGCCTCCAGAACAGGATAGGTCCGCCATGGTTCCAGCCCTTAGCAGATTTTATAAAATTATCTGCCAAAGAAGAGATCGTCCCGGATGAGGCAAATCCGTCCATGTTCAGGATGATGCCGATACTGGCGATAACGGCAACGGTCACCGCTTTCTTTTACATCCCATTATGGAGCGCAAAACCATTACTCTCTTTCAGCGGCGACCTTATAGTCATCCTATACTTATTGACGATACCGACACTGACTTTCTTCCTTGGAGGATGGTATTCGACATCACTATATTCGCGGATCGGCGCTGTGCGCGCATTAACTCAGCTGTTTGCATACGAGGTTCCGCTGCTCATGAGCATTATGGCCCCGGCACTTCTGGCAAATACGTGGTCTTTAAGCGAGATGGCGGTATTTTATTCCATTCATCCAATATTATGCCTATCAAATGTTCTTGGCTTTACTATTTCACTCATCTCGCTCTTAGGTAAGCTCGAAAAAGTACCATTTGACATACCTGAAGCAGAAACGGAAATAGTCGGAGGGACTTTTACTGAATACAGCAGCAAGCTCCTTGCAATCTTCAGACTGGGAATAGATATAGAGGCTATCGTCGGTGCCTCACTTCTTGCCGCGGTATTTATACCATTCGGCTTAAACCTGCCACCGATATTAGGGTTCCTGCTGTTTGTCGTTAAAGTGCTGGCAATAATATGCACGCTGACTGTCCTCCGGACAATTTTCGCGCGTCTGCGAATAGACCAGATGGTAAGCTTCTGCTGGAAGATCCTGGCACCACTGGCATTTTTACAAATATTCATAGCTCTATTTTTAAAAGGAATTATACTCAGATGATCCGCCCAGGGAAAATGCTAAAGCAGGTGCTCGATTCTATATTTAAAAAACCTGCGACTACAAAATATCCGTTCGCGAAAGCCGTAATGCCTGACAAGTTCAGGGGAAAGATAATATTTCATCCCGAAAGATGCATAGGCTGCAAATTGTGCATGAAAGATTGTCCGGCAGGCGCTATCGAGATCAGAAAAGTCGGCGAAAAGAAATTTGAATGCGAAATAGATCTGGGTAAATGCATATATTGCGCCCAGTGCGTGGATTCATGCCTTAAGAAAGCTCTTGAGGCAACCAAGGAATTTGAACTTGCGGCATTGGAAAGGAACAAGCTCAAGGTAACTTATCATGCCGAATCTGGAGAAGTTTCTAAAGAGTAGACTTACCAATGCTAACAAAGTAGCTCTCCTGGCCATAGGCTCTGAGTTCAGGGGGGACGACACTGCCGGCATCCTCGTAGCGGACAATGTAAAGAAACTCCTCAAGACCTCGAAGCGCAATTTTAAAATATTTATAGGCGCAACCGCCCCCGAAAACCTTACAGGCGATATCAAAAAATTCAACCCATCACATATTCTTCTGGTAGACAGCGTAGATTTTCATGATAAGCCCGGCTCAATAGTAGTCCTCATACCAAAGGATATAGGAGACGGTGTTTCATTCTCTACGCATAAAATGCCGGCAAAAGTACTGATGCAGTACTTCGCCAAGTCCATCGATTGCGACCCGATACTTATAGGCATTCAGCCGCTTTCAGTAGATTTTGGGGTTAAACCATCCAAAAGCGTTATAAGCTCAGCCAAGGAAGTGGCGTCCGCTATAACAAGATCGATAAAATCTTTAAGTAAATAGGACAGTTAAAATCAAGGAGTGCGTCGAGAGATTGACAAAAGTTTATAAGTGGATTAGAATAGGTGGATTGCTATCTTTTATCCCCATAGCTATGGCCGCAGGCCCATTGGCTGGTTATTTTGCGGCTAACTACCTTGATAAAAGATTTAATTTTCCGGATTTCACCTACGTAATATGTATGGTAATAGGTTTTGCTGCAAGTGTGATAGAAACAGTGAAGATAATAAGACTGGCGTTAAAAACAGAGGAAGAGCTTGATGGAAAGCACGATTAGGTGGATATTGGGTTTCATGGTAGGCGCAGCATGGTCCGCCGCGAATCTATATTTCACAGTAAACATACTGAAGATAAGCGTTCTTAAAAAAGAGCAGGCAAAGTTATCCGCACTCCTGCTGCTTAAATTCCCGGTTCTTTACTTAACAGGCTTTCTCATCCTTGTCTCAAAATTATTTCCTGTGTCGGGACTCCTAACCGGCCTTACCGCCGTTGTAATAATGATGGGAATACGCAGATTATGCATGAACCGGTCGTAAGCAAAAGTCCCGAACTGCCGAACATAGTAACCCTCATTGCAGAAAAATTTGAGGGCAGCGCCTTTTCGTCATTTATTATCGCCTGGGAGAACGTGATATTTTCCGCGATAATAATTACTGCCATTGTTTTAATCACTTATATCGCGTCACGAAAAACCGCTCTCATACCCGGCAGACTTCAAAGTGCATTCGAGATGTTCGTAAGCGGCGTTGACGATTTTGTATGCGGCATAATGGGCCATCAGGGGCGCAAATACGTTCCTTTTATCGGTACGTTATTTATATACATACTATTCATGAACCTTTCGGGCTTGATACCGTTTATGAAGTCGCCTTCAGCAAACTGGTCGACGACGCTTGCATTGGCAATATGCGTATCGTTCTATACAATATATGCAGGAATTTCGACAATGGGATTCCTTGGCTTCATAGACCACCTCGCGGGTAAACCGCGGGGGATAGTAGCGATCTTGTTTTTCATACCAATAATGATGTTCTTCCTGGAGATAGTTTCTCTTTTCCTTGTAAGACCGCTCAGCCTGTCGCTTCGTCTTCGAAGCAATATATGGGGCGACGATATGCTTCTGGCTGTATTCGCCGGGTTTGGGTTAAAGGGACTCGCACTCCTGATATTTAATTCGTTTATGGCAGTGATCGTTGCGGTAGTCCAGACGCTCGTATTCTGCCTGTTGACAACGATATATTTTACGTTAATATTAACGCATGAAGAAGAAAGTGTAGAAACTCAATAATGAGGCAGTCCTTTGGCGCGGCCTGTGTTTAAAGATGGCCTTGCCCGGGACGATTTACCAGGACAATGCAACAACAAATCGGAGGTGGGGAATGGATTATAAATCGATGCTTGCAATAGGGCTGCCGCTGGGGCTAGGCCTCGCAGCTTTCGGATCGGCAATGGGATTGGGAAAGGCCGTAGCTGCCGCTATGGACGCAACAGGGCGCCAGCCTGAAGCCGCTACAAAGATACTGATCAATATGGCGACCGGATGTGCATTCATAGAAGCGCTGACCATTTACGCGCTCGTCTTTGTGTTCGGTCTCGCAGGAAAGATCTAAGCAATACTAAAGGAACGATATGGAACTGCTAAAACTTTTAAGCACAAATGAAATAGTGGCACAGGTAATCACATTCCTGGTGCTGCTGTTTTTAATGAAGCGCTTTGCGTGGAAACCGTTCCTCAAAACGCTTGACGACAGAAAAGCGCGCATTGCTTCAGAGTTTAAACAGCTAGAAGATGCCAAGGCCGAGGTAAATAGCATAAAAGCCGATTACGAGTCCAGGCTTTCTACTATCGAAGCCGAGGCAAGGGCGAGGATCCATACCGCTATCGAGGAAGGCAGGGTAGCCGCTGAGGAGATACGCCAGCTTGCCAGAGAAGACGGCGAGAAGATATTTGCCAAGGCACAGGAAAGCATAAAGGCAGAGGTGGCTAAGGCCGAGGAAGCGCTTAAAGATAAGATCGTGAACTTGACGATAGATGTGGCAGCCAAGGTTATCCAGGAAAGACTGACCGAAGCGGACGATAAGGCGATCGTCGAGACATTCATTAAAGCAATGGAAAAGAAATAATGGATCGCGACATATTAGCAAAAAGATACGGTGACGCGTTCATGGCGTTCATAAAAGATGGCTGCGGCCTGGAAAAAGGCGTTGCCGACCTGCGCAATGTCAGACGTATTTTTCTCGACAATCCGGACCTTGAAAATTTTTTACTGACACCCGGCATTGACCACGCAGAGAAATTCCAGGTGCTTGAAAATGTTATACGTAACGGTTTTTCGGAAGAAGTTATATATTTCATGCGGCATCTTATCGAAAAAGGACGATTTGACAAGTTCAGCGACATAGCCGACTACGTCCGGATCACTTATTCGCACGGCATAGAGGTAGATGCGCTGCTCAAAGTAAGCTATCCGCTTGAAACGGAATCGATCAGGCGCATAAAAAGCGCTATCGAAAACAAGATACATAAAAAACTGCACTTATATATAGAGCTCGACTCGGATCTTCTCGGCGGCGTTTACGCCAAGATCGAAAACATCCTGATCGATGGCTCAGTAAAAAAACGACTCGAAGACATGAGATCAAAACTACTAGCGACAAAGGTGGTATATGGCACTGAGACCTGAAGAAGTCACGGCGATTATAAAGAAAGAACTCGATAAATACAAAACGCGACTGCGCGTCGAATCCGTAGGGACAGTCCTGCAGATAGGCGACGGAATCGCGCTTGTTTATGGTCTGGACGACGTCATGGTCGGCGAACTGGTCCAGTTCCCCGGCAATATCATGGGGATAGTCCTGAACCTCGAGGAAGATAAAGTAGGTATAGTCATACTGGGTTCGGAGAAAAACATTAGGGAGGGCGACGTTGTTAAAAGGACAGGGAAGATTGCGCAGGTCCCTGTAGGTGAAGCTCTCTTAGGCAGAGTCGTCAACGCCCTGGGTCAGCCCATCGACGGTAAAGGACCTATAGCGACAAACAAACACCGCCCCATAGAAAGTCCCGCTCCGACGATCGTGCAGCGCCAGCCGGTCAAAGAGCCGCTCCAGACAGGTATTAAGGCCATCGATTCGATGATCCCCATAGGCCGCGGACAGAGGGAACTTATAATAGCAGACAGACAGACGGGCAAAACCGCCATCGCCATTGATACTATAATTAACCAAAAAGGTAAAGGCGTTTACTGCATATATGTCGCAATCGGCCAGAAGATGTCTAATGTTGTGGCGGTAAACGAAGTCCTGGAAAAAAATGGTGCGATGGAATATACGGTAATAGTAAGCGCTTCATCCAGAGCCGCCGCGTCACTGCAATACATAGCCCCATATGCCGGATGCGCTATAGGTGAAGAGTTCATGTATGCCGGAAAACACGTTTACGTAGTTTATGATGACTTATCAAAACATGCACAGGCCTATAGGCAGCTGTCGCTGCTTTTACGCAGACCGCCGGGCAGGGAAGCTTATCCGGGAGATATATTCTACCTCCACTCAAGGCTTCTTGAACGTTCAGCAAAGCTCACAGATGCATTAGGCGGCGGTTCCCTGACTGCAATACCAGTCATTGAAACGCAGGCGGGAGACCTTACAAGCTACATCCCGACAAACCTTATATCAATAACTGACGGACAGATTTATCTCGAGACAGATCTATTTTATTCAGGCGTAAGGCCTGCCATAAACGTCGGATTATCAGTATCTCGAGTAGGCGGCAGCGCCCAGACAAAGGCCATGAAACAGGTGGCAGGCCGCTTGCGAATTGACCTCGCGCAATATCGCGAGCTCGTAGCATTCACTCAGTTCGGCACTGAGCTCGACAAGGCAACGCAAGCACAGCTTACCCGCGGCGCTCACATGGTGGAGATACTGAAACAGGCTCAATATTCGCCGCTTCCCATGGCCAAACAGGTTATGATAATCTATGCCGGCACAAACGGATACTTAGACGACCTGCCGCTGCCAAGCGTATTAAAGTTTGAGGCAGAGTTTTACGCCTACGCAGATAAAGAATGCCCCGAACTTGAAAAAGAGATCGAAACAAAAGCCGCCATAGATGACGCCATAAAGGCACAACTCGACAGCGTGCTCACGGCATTTAAAAAATCGTTCAAAGAGACGCATAAAATATGATACAAAGCTTCCGGCAGTTAAAAGACAGGATAAAATCCATAGAAAACACGCGCAAGATAACGCGCGCCATGGAGATGGTATCTGCCGCAAAACTGAACAAAGTCAAAGGTTCGTTCCTTTCATCTAAAAATTATTTCGGGCAGATGGAGAGAATACTCTTTAATTTATTATCAGACATAGAACCGGCAAAGCATCCGCTGCTTGAAAAAAGAAAAATTAAAAAGTCCATAGCTGTAATGGTTATAGCGTCCGACACAGGCCTATGCAGCACCTATAACAATAATTTAATAAAGGTAGCAAAAGATTTTACAGATAAGATAGGCAGGGAAAAAGCAAAGATAGTAGCTGTAGGGAAAGAGGTCTTCGCATATTTTAAAAAAGAAGATTACGCGATAAACAATTATTATCTGGGACTGAGGGGGAAATTTTCTGAAGAGATCGCCATAGATATGACAAATACCCTTACAAATTTATTCGTAAATGGCGAAGCTGATGAGATATATATCGCACATACGCAATTCAGCCCAAATCTGCGCCACAAACCTGTAATTGAAAAATTCCTTGATATTGAATATGAAAAAAAAGAAAAAAAATACTACATGCTGGAGCCGGACAAGGAAAACATATTGAACGAGCTCATTTCTAAATACCTTCTGGATAAAATAAGGATGATATTGCTCGACTCATTTACCGCGGAACATTCCGCAAGAATGCTCGCGATGAAACTAGCTACAGATAACGCGGACGAACTCATAGACACATTAACACTTTTAAAGAATAAAGCCAGACAGGCTGCTATTACCAAAGAAGTCCTTGAAATAGCCCTGTCCGCTGAAGCTCTTAAAGGATAGCAAGAAAGGTTAAATCATGGCAGATGGAGAAATTTTACAGGTTATAGGCCCGGTGGTCGACATACGATTCCCCGAAGGAGAAGTCCCTGAGATACTGAACGAGATCAAAATAGTGGATAAATCGCGTAATATCGATCTAGCGCTTGAAGTCGAGCAGCTGATAGGCAACAATACAGCCCGATGCATATCAATGGGAGTCACGGAAGGGTTAGTGCGCGGCATGAAGGCAACCGATACAGGCGCGCCCATCAGCGTTCCGGTAGGCGAGCAAACCCTGGGCAGGATATTTAATCTGCTGGGTGAGCCCATAGACGATAAAGGGCCGGTTCCCGATCCAAAAAAACATACATCGATACATAAGAGCCCGCCCTCGTTTGAAGAGCAGGTTCCTGTCCATACTATGCTTGAGACGGGCCTTAAAGTCATAGATCTTTTAGCGCCATATCCGAAGGGCGGCAAGATAGGTCTGTTCGGCGGCGCGGGAGTAGGTAAGACCGTTATAGTTATGGAGCTGATCAGGACCATCGCGACTCAGCATGGCGGCGTATCGGTATTCGGCGGTGTGGGTGAGAGGACGAGGGAAGGCAACGAATTATACCTGGATCTAACGAAATCGGGAGTTATAAAAAAGACGGCTTTAGTGTTTGGTGAAATGAACGAATCTCCCGGCGCCAGGTTTCGCGTAGGTTTGTCGGCGCTCACAATGGCCGAATATTTCAGGGATGAGCAAGGCATGGATGTTCTTCTTTTCATCGACAATATATTCAGGTTCGTCCAGGCGGGAAGCGAAGTGTCAACACTCTTAGGAAGAATGCCTTCAGCCGTAGGCTACCAGCCGTCCCTTGGCACAGAAATGGCGCAATTGCAGGAACGAATAGTCTCCACAAGACGCGGGTCAATAACGTCCGTTCAGGCAGTTTATGTTCCGGCCGACGACATAACAGACCCGGCACCGGCCACAACATTCCAGCACCTTGACGCAAAAATGGTTCTCTCCAGGCAAATAGCTGAACTGGGCATCTATCCGGCAGTCGATCCGCTAGATTCAACCTCGCGCATAATGGAACCCAAAATACTGGGCGAAGAACATTATAACACCGCTATAAGCGTCCAGAAAGTCCTTCAGAGATATAAAGACCTTCGCGACATCATTTCGATCCTCGGTATAGACGAGCTTTCAGATGATGACAAACTTGTAGTATCACGCGCCAGGAAGATACAGAGATTTCTTTCCCAGCCATTCTTCGTAGCGGAACAATTTACAGGAATAAAGGGAAAATACGTTAAGCTGGCTGATACTATAAAAGGCTTCACTATGATTCTGGACGGAAAGCTTGATCATCTTCCCGAGCAGGCATTTTTCATGGTAGGCCCCATCGAAGAGGCTATTGAGAAAGGCGAGAAGATACTTAAAGGGGAAATAAAGTAAAATGGCCGTTCCATTCCATTTGAGCATAGCAGTTCCAGGGAAGATCGTTTTTGATCAGGATGTTGTGTCTCTGGTAGTTCCGGCACAACTAGGTTATCTGGGCGTATTGGCGCATCACGCCCCCATAATCGCACGATTAAAACCGGGCATCATAACATTGCGCACAGGCGAAAACGCACCGTCTACCTTCGAGCTCAAAACGAACGGATTTCTTGAATTTTCCGAAAACAAGGCCACTCTGATACTCGACTCCGTCGAGCTCCCGTCATAATTGTATAAATATTTAACCCGCATAATATCAAAAGGAGAATTGCATGGAATACACCAAAGGAAAGATAGGTAGGATATTTTTACTTAAATTTAAAGATGACGACATCCTTGTCGACGAACTCGAAAGGTTCGCAAAAAAAGAGAAGATAGGCGCTGCAACCCTTATTTTTCTGGGAGCACTCAAAAAGGGCGACCTCGTTACGGGACCTAAAAAGCCGGTCATACCGCCTGAGCCCAACTGGGTAAGTTTTAAGGATGCCTGGGAGGTTATGGGGATCGGCAGCATATTCACAAACAAATCAGGTCCGCAGATACATGTCCATGCAACAATGGGCAAAAAATTAAGGACGCTTACTGGATGCGTAAGGAAAAAATCAAAAATATTCCTGGTAATGGAAGCTGTGGTCTTTGAGCTTAAAGGTGTGAAAGCAACAAAAGCCATAGACCCGAAAACAGGCCTGAACCTTTTAAGAATATTGCAATGAACTACAAGCTTATCATATTTGATATCGACGGAACGATCACACGCCACATAAGCTCATGGCGGTATATACATGAGAAGCTGGGCTTGTGGCACAAGCGCGCATTCTGTTACCAGGAACAATTCTTTGCGGGTAAGATCAGCTACCGCAAATTCTGCGAACTCGATGCAGCTCATTGGCGAGGGATGTCCGAACGAAAAATCCGAAAGATATTTAAAAGTGTTCTTTATTCAAAGAACGCCGTTCCCGTTATAAAAAAATTAAAAAAGATGGGCTTTAAGCTTGCAGCTGTTTCAACAGGGCTGCAATTTATGCCGGACCGCATACTCAAAGAGCTTAAATTTGATTATACGATATCAAACCGGCTGGTATCACGCAATGGACGCCTGACGGGCGGCGTCATAATCAAAATAGCGCATGGCGCGAAACATAAGACGCTAAAAACAATATTCAGACGCTTTAACGTAAAACCCCACGAGGTTATATGCGTCGGCGATAGCGAAGGCGATATTCCGCTGGCAAAAGAATGCGGTTATTCTATGGCATTAAACTCAACATCAAAAGAGCTTTCAAAGATTTCCGATTACAATTGCAAAAGCCGTGACTTCAACGAACTTTTCAGAAAGGTCGCAGCGGTATCCAATGAATGACCAATTCCTGCCAATAACTCTGGATGATGTCCGTTCGCGCGGCTGGACCGAGCTGGACGTAGTCATAGTAACGGGCGACGCGTATGTAGATCATCCATCTTATGGTGCGGCGGTCATAGGCCGGGTGCTGGAAAGCGAAGGATTCAGGGTCGGTATCATAGCCCAGCCTTCGTGGACGAGCACTAAAGATTTTAAAGCTTTAGGAAGGCCTAAGCTATTTTTCGGCGTAACTGCCGGCAACCTCGATTCATTACTTGCTAACTACACTTCAAATAGAAACCATAGACGGGAAGACGAATATTCGCCCGGCGGTAAGACAGGTTTAAGGCCGGACAGGGCAACAATAATATACACAAACAGGATCAAGGAAGCGTTTCCCGGAGTGCCGGTAGTAATCGGGGGCATTGAAGCAAGCCTGCGTCGATTGGCTCACTACGATTACTGGTCGGATAAAGTCCGAAAATCCATTCTCCTCGACTCAAAAGCCGACATATTGGTATATGGAATGGGCGAGAAGCAGACGGTCGAGATCGCGCGCCGTCTTAAATCCGGCGAAACCGTAAAAGAGCTCGGTAATATTAAGGGGACTGTTATAGCGCGCTCAAACCTTGAGGGAATCGGCGAGCATATAGCCATACCTTCCTTTGAAGATGTTTCGCAGGACAAGGACAAATTCAACGCCGCGTTCAGGACGATTTACGAGGAAGCGGATCCCCTGAGAGGGCGGACAATAGCTCAGCAATGCGAAAAAAGATTCACCATAGAATTTCCTCCCGCCCTGCCTCTTACCACAAGCGAACTTAACAGAGTATACAGTTTGGATTACACAAGACAACCGCACCCTAAATACAGCAGTGAAGGCGGCATCCCCGGTTTCGAAACAATAAAATTCTCCATAGTATCTCATCGCGGCTGTTTCGGTGCATGTAATTTCTGCTCCCTTTATCTGCATCAGGGCAGAATCATCCAGTCGCGAAGCCCGGCATCGATCATAAATGAGGTGGTCAAACTGACCGAGCGGTCCGATTTTAACGGCACGATCACCGATATCGGCGGACCAACAGCAAATATGTTTCTTTCTTCATGTAAAGAGTGGGGCTCGAAAGGTGCTTGCAAGGGTAAACAATGCCTGATGCCGTCAAAATGTAAAAACCTAATAACCGATTATAAAAATACGCTTAGAATGTGGGAACGCATCCGAAAGATCCCGAAAGTAAAACACATATTTATCGGCAGCGGACTAAGATATGACCTATTGGCCGACAAAGACGCCGAGGAATATCTATATGATCTTTGCAAATATCATATAAGCGGCCGTTTAAAAGTGGCTCCGGAACACACAGAAAGTGCCGTACTCAAACTCATGAACAAGCCGTCATTTGATTCATACGAAGAGTTCACAGCAAAATTCAACATGGCAAATCACGCAACAGGTAAGAGGCAATTTCTGGTCAATTATATAATAAGCGGACATCCGGGCTGCACCCTCGAAGACTCTTTAAGTTTATCGCTAAAACTGGCAAAGAGGCATATTCATCCTGAGCAAATCCAGGATTTCATACCTCTGCCTATGACTATGTCCGGCAGCATGTATTACACTGAGAAAGATCCGATGACAGGTAAGAGCGTATATGTCGCAAAGGGCCTGCGCGAACGAAAGCTTCACAGAGCCCTTATACAGTATGATAATCCTGACAATAAACGCTATATTATCGAAGCCTTGCGAAAAATGGACAGGATGGACCTGGCAAATATTTTCTTTGGCACTAGGCGGCCTTATGGAAAATAATCCATTACGGCTTTTAATTGCCGACTCAAAAGGAAAAATTTTTGAACACCCTTTCCTCGAACCCGCAGGAATGGAGGCGGGAAACTTTTCCAGATTAAAACCGGAAGAACTGCTAAAGATCCCTGCGGGAAGCCAGCTTTTCAGATTGCCCGACAGAAATCCCGTAGGATACGACAGGGTCCTTAATCGCTTCGTGATCATAGACGACGCTTTTGCCGTAGCCGCATTCGCGTCTGCAGGGCATACGCTCACCTACAATACCGCTTATAGTGAAAAAAATACGGTAAAACCCTTACCGTTATTTTCATATGGTGCGTGCGCAAGCTATAAAGGCAATACCTATGTCGCAGCCATGCAGGTCGATAAAGATAAGCGGCACGATACAACATTGATAAACATTTTCCAGGTCAAAAAGAATATCCTGAAATTTAAAAAGCTTTTCCCGAAAAACCGGCTGATAAGACATCTCGAGATCTGTGCTACAGTTTACGGCTGCCCTAATGCGCAAAACTTCTTCCTATCAAGATACGAGGCACCGCTGCCTACATCTCCTTCGTGCAACGCCGGATGCGCCGGATGTATTTCATATCAGGAAAGTAAAATAAGCTGCAGCCAGCCCAGGATAAAATTTGTCCCGTCTAAAGAAGAAATAGCCGAGATAGCCATATTTCATATCGCACATGTAAAAAATCCGATCGTAAGTTTTGGACAGGGGTGTGAAGGAGAGCCGCTCCTTCAGGCAAAATTAATAGAGGATTCCATAAAGATAATACGCCGAAAAACGGGCAGGGGAACAATTAACCTTAACACCAATGGAAGCAAGCCGGAAGCTGTGTCTAAACTTATTGATGCCGGTCTTGACACTATCCGCATAAGTTTAAATAGCGCCAGGGAAAACTACTATTCACGCTATTATAATCCCCGCGGCTATTTGTTTAAAGATGTCATCAGATCAACAAAGATCGCTAAAGAAAAAAACGTTTTTACTTCAATAAATTATCTGACGATGCCCGGATTTACGGATTCTAGAGACGAGGCCGCAGAACTTATCAGGCTAATAGAAACATCAGGGATCGGCATGATCCAATGGCGCAATCTGAATTTTGATCCTATGCTGTATTTTAAGATCCTGAAGATCGATGACACTAAAAATATCGAGCCAATGGGAATAAGGCAGGAGATTTACCACCTCACCAAACACTTTCCAAACCTTCGAATGGGATATTTTAATCCGCATAAGGCTAATCGTTAAGGTTTCAAAAAGTAAGCCGTTTTAACCTTTCTGTTTTATAATTAGATGGTATACTTATAATAGATTAACATATGTTTTCTTGTCTGGAGAGCATGCGCTTCCAGACAAGTATTTTTTTCACCTGTTAGTTTACAGATTTAATAAGATCAAATGGAGCTATTAGATGATAACCGCCAGATCTAATGGAGTCCTCGTAAAAAGAAAGCCATTCAAGGTGCTGGTATGCCTGGTAACCTTGGTGGCTTTTTTATGTAATACACTCTTACTTGACTCAGCCTGGGCCGTCGGAACATCTTTAGAGCTTCCTGGCGGTGGCCCTAACAGAACCAACGGCTCAGGTGTTATTAAAGAGTTAAACGTAGACACATTTAAATTACCAGAATATCTGGGACAGATCAGGGATTCGTTCAAAGCCGGCTCAGATAAAATAGTCGTCCATATCCAGGACGCCCACTGCAATTACGCCGCGCAGAAAAAAATCGCCGAGATCATCGAGTACCTGAGTAAAGAACATGGCATACGCGATATTAATCTGGAGGGCGGTGCCCAGGAGTACGACCTGTCGGTATTTACTGACATTTACGATAAGGATATACGCAAAAAAACGGCCGACTACTTTGTCAGGGAGGGACTTGTTAACGGCGCAGAATATTTTGCTATAAATAATCCCGAAAATGCGGCGCTGTGGGGGATAGAAGACACCAGCCTCTATCTCGATAATCTTAATATCTATCGGAATTCTCTTAAAAACAAAGATGAGGTCGATAGGCATATCGGCGCGTTGAATAATATACTGAACAACCTCAAATCAAAGATCTACTCTAAAGAACTGTTTGATTTCGATACTAAATATTCCCAGCACAAAGACGGCACTATAGAATTTAAAGATTACCTTGCGTATTTACTCCAAACGGCAAAAGAAAAACTTATAGACATTAAAGCCTCTACCAACATCTACCTACTAAGCCAGACACTCTCGGAAGAAGAGAACGTAGACTTCGAAAAAGCCAATAACCAGCGGGATGAACTGATCGACAGCCTCCAGAAGAAACTATCTAAAAAATCGCTGGATGAGCTTGTCCTGAAAACCGTAGAGTTTAAATCCGAGAAGATATCACAGAAAGACTTCTACGCTTATCTCACGAATAAATCCGACTACATAGGGATTGATTTAAGCAATTACCCCGAACTCCAGAAATACATCGTATATATATCCATGTATAACAGTATAAATAAGACCAGCATAATGGCGGAGCTGGAAACTCTGGAGGACAAAATAAAAGAGGCGATGTATCGGAATAATGAACAAAGGGATTTAAATAAATTATCCAAAAACCTTGCCATCCTTAAAAATATATTCAACATCACCCTGACCAAGGAGGATTATACATATTACACCGAAAATGATCGATCCTTTGAAATATTAAATTATGTTTCGTTCATAAAAAAAGAAGCTCCTCTTCATCAGATAACCGCAAAACTCGATGACAGCATAGTCAATCTGGATAGCTACCGCGAAAGCATAACAAAATTTTATGAATGTTCGTTTAAACGAGATACGGCATTCTTAAAAAACATAAAGTTCAACCCAGGACGCAATGTAGCGCTTGTAGTCACAGGAGGATTTCATACTGAAAACCTGTGCGAGATATTTAAACAGCGCAACATTTCCTACATTTCGATCATACCTGTTTTCAGTAACTGCGAAGGCTATCAGTGCCCTTATTTTGCCCTTCTGGCTGGAAAAGAAAATGGGATTGTTAAAACCTTAACTCCCATAATAACGTCTGCATCGTCAATCCAGATAGCCAGCATGTTGAGTGCGATCGCTCCCGAAGTATGGGGTAAAGCCAATGTCAGCGTTTTCGATGCCGCTGTGTTCATACAAGAACAGGTCGAAAAAGGAAGGAAGGTCAACGTAACTCTTGCCGATGGGAGAATTGTGCCGTTTGGTGAAGGCGATAAAGTTGTGAACATGTCTTTAAACCGCCTCCTTAAAAGGGTTCATCAGAGAAATGTAGATCTTCCGATCAGGCAGGCGTATCAGCAGCAGGGAATGTATAAGGCGGTCGATCAAAAAATCCGGGAAGACGCTTATCGGCAGATCAATGAAATAGCTGACGCTCTTTCAAAGCTCAACAATGAGAATGCCCAAAAGTTATACCTCGCAGCAAATCAGGTAAAGAATGGCGGGGTAGCGATAAATCTGGTCAATGTGGGCGACGCTCCGCTTGAAGCTCATGCCGGAGGGCGGGGCATACACATAAATTCCAAAATTGAAAACGACCCTCAAAAAGTATCCAGCCTCATAGTCCACGAGGCTATTGCGGGAATAACAGGCGATCATGCCATCGCCGAGGCAGCCGAAGATAGGCGAACGGGCGATGCCGTAGACCTGCTTGCCTCTATGACATTACCCGAGAAGCCGATATGGGAGATGGACGCTGAAGAAAGGCGGGAAAGCTCAAGAGATTTCGCTTCTATAATGGACTGGTTCAGGAAAGGAAAAGAAAAACCTGCCGCAGAAGGTCCGCCTGCAGACATAGTGAGAAAGAGCCCTGTTTCTTATGCTATTACCGCAGAGGGAGGTTTCGAGGGCGTAGACCTGGAGCACTTCGTATCCGCCCAGACAAAGATAGCGGAACGGAATCTATCACCGCAAGTGTTGAGTGAGCTGCTCTCCCGGTTAAAATTGCCATCCAATCTTACCGGAGAAACAGTTTATCAGAAAATACTCGAGAAACTTTCAGAGACCGGATATTCAAAAGATACAATCGATATCATTAATGGCGATACCTATCAGGATCCACGGCTATCTATAGAAATTATAGGACAAAATAAAAATCCACGGCTTCAGAGTATTTTTGAAGCTATCGCAAATAGCCTCGACGCTCAGGGGTATAGTATAGGCCAGTTTGGCAAAGGTGTAAAACAGGTTGTTGACTGGCTTTCAAACGGCGGCAAAGACCGCGTTGATGT
>JBAYMS010000026.1:0-21176 GCA_041663425.1 Candidatus Omnitrophota bacterium | reverse complement strand
TGAAGGTGTGTCAGCACAATCAATATTAAGAGGCAAGCCAACCCTAACAATGGAAAATAAGACCATAGAATACAGCACTAAAGCTATGTTCCCCGGAAGCAATCCAATTCCTGCGGCTGCAAGTTTCGGCATACCTGCCGGTGCGGAAAAGCCTATGGCGAGTGGGCACATGAAGGACGATGAGTAATCCTTGGCAGGTTATTCGATGGTGAATTTACGCGACCTGAGTGTTTGTTTATCTATGACCAGATCTACCCGATATGAACCGACCGGCAACGTTTTCCCTTCGGGCATGGTCAGAAGAACGCTGCCCGTTCCTTCTTTCCGCGGGAGTGTAAACGTGTGGTTTATTATGCTTATGTTTTGAGATGTATAATGCCATTTGGCCACTATATGAGTATTGGTCTCGGCGTCGCGCCAGCTGAACCAGCAATATATCTTTGAGATCCCCTTCTTAAAAACATCTGTTGAATCGATGGGCATAAAATTCTCGTCTAGGGCGGGGGCTGTCTTTATGTCCGTTATTTTAAGGCTGCCCAAAGGCCAGGATTGGCACCCGGCGATTAGACATGATGCCAGGAGGATCAGTGATAAAACGCAAATAAAAGTATGTTTAATATGCATGGTCAAGGTCTTCCGCAATTTTGTTTAAGTCCAATAAAATTTTTTCCTCTGCCATATCCATAAATATATCTTTTTACTAACGTATGGGAATAGCGCAATAGAAAAGGGGAATGCAAAATAATCCCATGTATATCCTATGGTGAGTAATATGTAACTTACCGTAAAAAATATAATAGCTTCTGCCGTTATGAATATCGCAGAGCCCTTGGCGCCGAATAGTAAAAGAGATATTATTGATAAAAGAACTCCTGCGATGGTCAGGCACTGGCCAACCTTTTCCGGAATGGTGTATATGAATGAGCGCGTGTAAAGTGTCAGAAGGGAGTTGGCATTAAGTGTGATCCCTGGCATCCAACCTATAGGCGTATTATGGACATCCCCTAGAAGAGGTGTGGCAAATCCTATTAAGACCATTTTGTCTTTGACTAGATCTGGATCAAAACTACCCTTGTAAGCATCGTAGAAAGACAGCGATGTGAAATCCCCCGTATGAGCCCGAAAATTTATTATGAAAGACTTATTGTAAGAATCTACAGGGATCATCCATTTTTCAGATTTATCATTGGTTACCGAAATATAGGAATCGTTGCCTTTAATAGTGACAGGGGTCAGCCCTTCTATGGATTTTAGTATTGCCATCTCCCATGAAAGAAATCCTCTTGGCGGTATTTCATCAGATATAAGGTAGGTCAAATTCCTTCGTATAATGCCGTCCATGTCCTGAAGCTTTGTTACTATGCCGGAAGGCACAGTGCCGCTTAGTCTTGATATGGAATGTATGTTGAGGGACCCGCTTTCGTCTATGGTGCAGGCCAATATTACATTGTCATTTTCTGTCATAGCCTCTTCGAGCTTCTTGTCTTCAATCTCTTCCGATTTTCCAAGAAAAACGAAATCGAAGGCTATCACTTTAGCCTGCGCTTTGGCAAGATTTTTTATTACATCAGCGAATATGGAACGTGGATATGGCCATCTGTATGGCATTTTGCGGATCGTCTCATTATCGATGCGGACGATCGTGATATCTTTTGCCTCTGCAGGAGGTTTGCGCAGAAAATATTCGATCTTATTCAGTATATCATAGATCTTAAAATGAATAAATTTTGCAGGGGGGATGTGTTTTTCCAGAAAAAGAAACGGTATGGTCAGTAGAAGTCCTATGACCAATATCTGCGTATATTTCATATGTGTTTTGTGATGGGAAGTCATTTTTGTTAAGTTTACACGATACAGGGTGTTTTCGCAAGGGTTTTCTGTTGCAAATAATTTATAATTTACCTATAATAATGTCGAAAATATGAAAAAAATCCGCATAAGAGACCTTTCCGGTTCAGAGCTTGAAGTTGCATTTAAAGAAGCAGGCATAGAACCTTACAGATCCCGACAAGTATTCAGGTGGCTTTACAGGGCAGCTGTCAGATCTTTTGATGAGATGACAGACCTGCCTGCATCTATGCGTGTGCTGCTAAATTCAAAATTCTGTATTTCAAGCCCCGAAATCCTCGATCTCAGGAAGTCTTTGTCGGATGGAACGACTAAATATTTATTTAAATTAGATGATGGGAATACCGTTGAAGCGGTTCTGCTGCCCGAAAGAGAACGCAGCACCATATGCCTTTCGTCCCAGGTTGGCTGTAAATTTGCATGTAGTTTTTGTGCAAGCGCGCCATTTGGTTTTGTAAGAAACCTCACTCAGGGGGAAATCCTGGACGAGGTTATAGCTATAAAGAACGCAAATCCGGGCATTAGCATTAACAATATAGTTTTTATGGGTATAGGCGAGCCTTTTGATAATTACGATAATGTGATGAGGGCGATCCGGGTATTTAATGACAAAGACGCGTTTAATATAGGGGCAAGAAAGATCACTATATCGACCTGCGGTGTAGTGCCCGGCATGGAAAAATTGGCAAAAGAGGGTTTGCAGGTCGAGTTGTCCGTTTCGCTGCATTCGGCGAACGATGAAGTGCGGTCAAAGCTTTTGCCGGTCAATAAGCGTTATCCTTTAAAAGATCTTATGTCTGCGTGCAAAAAATATATAAATACTACTAACAGAATAATAACTTTTGAATATGTCCTGATAAAAGGTGTTAACAGCTCAAGGTCGGATGCGCTGGAGCTCATAAAACTCCTTAAAGGCATAAAATGTAAAGTGAATGCCATAGCATATAATAAGATACAGGGCAGTCCTTATGAAGAACCGACGGATTCGGAAACTAAGATATTTATGAGTACATTAAGCGACGGCGGGGTTAACGCTATGCACCGCAAGCCTAAGGGCGAAGACATAGATGCCGGCTGCGGTCAGCTCAGGATATCGAGGTTAAAATGAAGAATAGTGATAAGATAAAAAGGATGGTAGTGTTTTATTTTTCAGTAGCGCTATTTTTTATCATCCTTCCCATACTGCTTTCCTATTCTCTGGGTTACCGCATAGATTATAAGGCCATGAAGGTTTACAAGACAGGAATAATATTTCTTAATAGTAAGCCGTCCGGCGCGTCTATATATATAAACGGGAAAATGCATACCAGCCTGACCCCTGCGCAAATAGAAGATTTGGAACCCGGTGTCTACAAAGTTAAAGTGAGACGCGAGGGATTCTACCCCTGGGATGAAGAACTGACCGTAAGGCCTAACATGGTTACAAAGGCCGACAGTATAATATTATTCCCTGTAATGCAGGAGATGGATAAACTAAACAAACAGCCCTGCAGAGACTTTGCCGTATCGGATAAGGGGTATGTTTATTATTTCTCGGACTCCGGCCTGTATCGTTCTGATGCCGACGGGTTCGATATGAAAAAAATGTCGTCATATGCTAAGTGGCCGAAAAAGATTATAAAAAAGCGGTTCTCGCCTGATGGGGATAAGCTGTTATGTTTCAATGAAAGGGAAATAATCGTCATTTACTGGAATCTGGAAAAAGACGAATCTTTAGATGGAGAGGTTGCGCGTGTTAACGAGATCCTCAAAACGGAAGAGCCTATAGTGGATGTTTTCTGGTATACCGGTTCGGGGTATATAATAGTAGTCACGGAAAAATATATAAACGTTGTTGAGCTCCGGGGCGGAGGCAAACGGAATATAGCTACTTTATACAAGTTTGGCGCCGTGCCCACCTGCGTAGCGTATGATTCGAATAATGGATCGTTGTATTTTATGGACAGGGCAAAGGATAGTTTTTCTAAAGAGGGGAATTATTTGTATAGACTGGATATGCGGCAGAAATTTTTTGATTACCTGATGCAGCTTTTATTAAAGAGAGATACGGAAATTCCGCATGAAAAACGATAAATTTTACAAACGTTTATTTGAAATAATACCCGGGCTTCTGACATGGACGACGATAATCGGGCTTTTCATGCTTGCTTTTATAAGGCCTGTCTGGGTGGCGATATTTGTAATAACCTTCGATCTCTATTGGGTAATAAGAATATGCTATCTTACGCTGCTGCTTGTCTTCGCATATCGCCGCCTGGGAAAAGAGAAGCGCATAGACTGGCTAAAAGAATCTAAGGCTGCCGGTTGCGTAGACGGATTGGAATATAAAAATATTTACCATGCCGTGCTTTTCCCGTCTTATAAGGAGGGGCTGGATATACTGGTGCCATCTATAGAAGCTTTGGAAGAGGCGAATTATCCGAAAGATAAAATGATAGTGGTGCTGAGCGTGGAGGAGAGGGCCGGCGATGAGGTGTGGCAAAATGCCTTAAGTCTTAAAAAGAAATTTGAAGGCCTGTTTTTTCATTTTATCGTAACGCGCCATCCCGAAAATCTGCCAGGAGAAGTCAGGGTAAAGGGTGCCAATGCCACCTGGGGCGCAAAAGCGCTCAAAGAGTTCATCGATTCAAAAGGCATAGACTATGAACATGTAATAATATCCTGCTTTGATGCGGACACATGCGCGGCAAAGGAATATTTCGGGTGCTTGTCTTACCACTATATAACCAATCCCGAAAGGACCCATTCCAGTTATCAGCCTATCCCTGTATATAATAATAATATCTGGCAGGCGCGCTCTATAGCCAGGATACTGGAGCTCGGTTCAAGTTTTATGCAGATGATAGAGACGATGAGGCTCGAGAAGTTCGTTACTTTTTCCAGTCACAGTATGAGTTTCAGGACTCTTGTGGAGGTCGGGTACTGGCCTATAGATATGATATCTGATGATTCTGCTATATACTGGAAATGTTTTCTCCATTTTAACGGCAACTATTCTGTGATCCCGATGTATGTTACGGTTTCGATGGATGTCGCTACGGAGAAAGGTATAATACCTACCATAATAAAACAGTATAAGCAGAAAAGGCGATGGGCATGGGGGGTAGAAAATTTCCCATATGTCATGATGGGGTTCAGGAAAAATAAAAAGATACCGCTTGCTAAAAAAATAAGGCGGGGTTTCCATATACTTGAAAGCCATTATACATGGGCGGTATGGGCGATAATAATAACTTTCATAGCGCCGCTTCCTCTTATATTCGGCGGCGGCCTTTTTAGGCAGACGGCTATAGGGTATAACCTTCCGAGTATTGCAGCCGCACTTTTCAGAGTGTCGATCTTTACGATATTTGTATGTATGTTCATAAGTGTGAAACTTCTGCCGCCCAGGCCTAAAGATGTAAAACCGCGCAAGCGCGCTATCATGCTCCTCCAATGGCTGTTCTCGCCCATAGTGGTAGCCTTCATGGGTTCGACCCCTGCCATTGATGCGCAGACCCGGCTTATGCTTGGCAAATATATGCATTTCTATGTAACATCAAAATCACGTAAGCATACCAGTTCAAAATAATTTTCTTGTTATCCAAAATCGTTTGTGTTAAAATTGCAACTGCTATGAGAAGATATCTAAGTGTAATAATAGGCAGCTGTATCGCATTTATCGGAATAATCGGATTCATAGGATGGTGGGGCGATTTTCTGACCGTATTAAAAGGATCGATACCGATAATGCTTATATTCGGCGGGGCCATCGCAGTCATTGCCGGTTTAAGCGAGCTTAGAGATGAATCATCCCCGAAGGAAACAAAGAAGTAGTGCCTCTACTAATAGTGTTTCTGCTTTTCAAAACCACAATATATAGTATTTTTATTTGACTTATTCAGGTATCTGTGATATAGTCTATGACCGGGATAGCGATCCGGTCATTTTTATTTGTAATATTTTTTTTAAATCAGGAGAGTGCTGAAATGGAAGAAGCGCGCGGTGGAGATTTAGGATTATCGGAAAATGCTATAAAGGTTTTGGAGAAAAGGTATCTGAAAAAAGATGAAAATAATAAGGCGATCGAAACTCCTGCAGATATGTTCCGCAGGGTTGCGAAGAATATAGCCGCAGCTGATTCGTTTTACGGTAAGACGAAAAAAGAGATCACCAAAACCGAAGAAGAATTTTACGGGATGATGACGTCTTTAGAATTTTTGCCGAACTCTCCTACATTGATGAACGCCGGACGCGATCTTCAGCAGCTCTCCGCATGCTTCGTCCTGTCTATAGAAGATTCGATGGAATCGATATTTGAAACGATAAAAGATACTGCCATAATACATAAATCCGGCGGCGGCACAGGTTTTAGTTTTTCCAGGCTTCGAGGGAAAAATTCACGAGTTCGTTCTACCGGCGGCTGCTCCAGCGGTCCGGTTTCATTCATGAAGGTATTCAACTCCGCTACTCAGGCGGTAAAGCAGGGCGGCACCCGCCGCGGCGCCAACATGGGCATACTGAGAGTCGATCATCCCGACGTGCTCGAATTCATAACCTGCAAAGAGAACGACAAAGAGATAACCAATTTTAATATATCCGTAGCGCTTACCGAAGATTTTATGAAGAAGGCCGTCGCAAATCAGGAATACGACCTCATCGATCCGCATACAAAAAAATCCGTAGGGAAGCTTAATGCTAAAGATGTTTTTGACCTTATAATAAAGATGGCGTGGAAGAACGGCGAGCCGGGTATAATTTTTATAGACAGGATGAATAAAGACAATCCCACACCTAAGTCGGGTGAGATCGAGTCTACCAATCCTTGCGGTGAACAGCCGCTTCTGCCTTACGAGAGCTGCAATCTTGGTTCCGTAAATCTTGCAAAGATGATCAATAACGGCGAGATAGACTGGAAAAAGCTGGGCGAGACGGTGAAGAAAGCGGTCCATTTCCTCGACAACGTTATAGATATGAACGTCTATCCGCTAAAGAGAATAGATGAGACTACAAAGTCAAACCGTAAAATAGGTTTAGGTGTTATGGGATTTGCCGACATGCTTCTCATGATGGGCATAAGTTATAATTCTGAAAGCTCGATACAGATAGCCGAGAAGATAATGAAATTTGTTCTGGATACGTCCCGTGTTGCATCTCAGGAGATGGCCAAAGAGCGCGGGGCATTCCCGAATTTCAAAGACAGCATATATAATGTTCCCGGAGCAAAACCGCTCAGGAATGCTACGCTGACGACGATAGCGCCGACAGGTACGCTGTCTATAATAGCAAATTGCTCCAGCGGCATAGAACCGGTTTTTGCGATTTCCTATATAAGGAATATAATGGACAACACAAAACTTATTGAAGTCCATCCTTATTTCCAGGAGATTGCGGAGAAGAGAGGCTTTTTTACCCCTGAGCTTATGAATATCATTGCTCAGAAAGGATCTCTGAAATCTCTGAGCGAAATACCTGAAGACATTCAGAATATATTTGTTACCGCGCATGACATAGAAGCGATATGGCACATAAAGATGCAGTCGGCTTTCCAGAAATATACAAATAATGCCGTCTCCAAAACGGTTAACCTTCCTCAGGGCGCCACTCTCGAAGATGTCCGTAAGATTTATACGCTTGCTTATGAAGGCGGCTGTAAGGGAGTCACGATTTACAGAGATCACTCGAGGGATGAGCAAGTTCTGAGCATACCATCATCCGTTCAGGAGACTAAACAACCGGCCGCTGGTGTGAAAATAAGCCCCAGGACCAGGCCAAACGTTATCCAAGGTACGACTACCAAGATAGCTACCGGCTGCGGTAACCTTTATGTGACCATAAATGAAGATGAAAACGGGATGCCGTTTGAAGTTTTCATGTCAATGGGTAAAGCGGGCGGCTGCGCGATGAGCCAGCTTGAGGCATTGGGAAGGCTGTTGTCATTGGCTCTGCGAAGCGGTATTGATACAAGCTCTATTATAGAACAGCTTCGTGGTATCAGGTGTCCGTCTCCTAGTTGGGAAAAGGGCGGCAGGATATTCTCATGCAGTGATGCGATAGCGCGTGTTCTTGAGAGAAGGATAATTGAAGGCAAAAAAAGCAGTCCTCAGGCTGAGGTCGCTGCCGGCGATGCCCATCAGGCGCCTGCCGCTCAGAGCAGCATATCTACCGATATGAAGAAATCTACCAAGTCTAAGACTGAGAATATAGTGGGAGTCTGCCCGGATTGCGGAGGGGCTCTCTGGCATGTTGAAGGCTGCATGGTCTGTAAGTCATGCGGTTATTCCAAATGTGGTTAAGGCGTTAGTAAAAAAAGTTGGTTTTGAAGCTTGCCAAAACAATAATTTGTGGTAAACTTTATTAATAATCTGTATATAATTATGGGTTGTTAAAAAAGGGAGGTGCTGTATGGATTGGTTGACGTTCGTTGTAGTTGATCCTGTAAAGGCAATGCTTATAAAGATTTGGGGATATGTACCTGCCATTGCAGGCGCGATTGTCATCCTAATCGTAGGTTGGCTCATAGCGAAACTTATTGAAGCTGTAGTTATCAGGTTGCTCAAAGCGATCCGTCTGGACATGGCAAGCGATAAAGCAGGGGTCTCCAATATACTGGCGCATGGAGAGATAAAGCTGACATTATCTGAACTGATAGGCGCTGTAATGTATTGGATAATAATCCTTGTAGTTATTGCTACTGCGCTTGGAACATTGAATCTTACAGTTGCTGCCGATCTAATGGCAAGGCTCGTAGATTACGTGCCGAACATACTGGGTGCAATATTTATCCTGATAGTCGGAGCTTTTGTGGCGGATTTCGTAGCTACGGTAGTGCGGACGACTGCCGGAAATGCCGGCATAAGTAAAGCCGCGGCTCTTGCGAAGATGGCAAAGATGATCATCGTTATATTTGCGGTGGTTATAGCGATAGAGCAATTGAAAATAGCTTCGACGCTTATAGTATTGGCTGTTAATATTCTTCTGATATCTGTCGGTATAGGCGCGGCTCTGGCATTCGGCCTGGGATGCAAAGATATAGCGGGTAAGTTTGTCCAGGATGTTATTAACGGATTTAAAAAATAATACAGTATAGATATATGTTTTTCAAGTAGGGCACCTTTAAAGGTGCCCTACTTGTTTTATGGCGAAGCTTCCTTTATAATACCATCATGAGTCCTTCTCTATATATCCATATACCTTTTTGTAAAATAAAATGCATTTACTGTAACTTTTACAGCAGCATATACGATCAGGATGGTGTGTCTTCTTTTGTTGATGTCCTCGTTTCGCAGATAGGCAGGATAGAAGGGCCTTTGCATTCTATCTATATAGGAGGCGGAACTCCTAGCGCGCTTGATCGTAAGCTTTTGGAGAAACTGCTTCTGAGCCTGAAACATTTTTCTGTCATAACCGGTGAGTTTACATTTGAAGCAAATCCTGAAAGCCTGGACGATGAAAAGATAAAAACGCTTCTTGATCTTGGGGTTAACAGGATCAGTGTGGGGGTGCAGTCGCTGGACGAGCGTAAGCTGAAGAAACTGGGCAGGATACACTCTGCCGACAGGGCTCGTGCGGCAGTAATATCTGCCCATAAACTAGGGTTTAAAAATATCAGCGCAGATCTTATGTTCGGCGTGTGGGGCGAAAGCCCTGAAGATTGGCGCAAAGAGCTGGATGGGATCGTTCGTCTGCCTATCGATCATGTGTCCTGTTACGAACTTACGTATGAAAAAAATACGCCTCTATATTCAGCGGTTGGGAAAAATAGTGTTATACCGCTTGAGGAAGAGGTTACGTCTGCTATGTACGAGACTGCTATAGATATCCTCAGCCTGCGTGGTTTTAAACAATATGAAATATCAAATTTCGCAAAAACTGGATACGAATCGAAGCATAATATGCATTACTGGAATAACTATCCTTATATAGGGCTGGGTCCTTCCGCGTTTTCTTATATAGACGGGACAAGATCGCGTAATGTCTCCGACGTGAAGGAGTATGCGAAAAGATTTGATGCCGGCAAAGCTCTTACAGAATTCAGCGAAAAGCTATCTCCGGTAAATAGCGCTAAGGAGACCGCAGCTGTGAAGATACGGACGAAAGACGGCATAGATTTTGACTGGTTTCTGGCGAAGACGGGATTTGACTTCCCGGACCTCGAGAAGAAGGTATTGCCGAAACTTATCGAAGACGGCCTTATTAAATATAAAAGGGATGGCGTTAAGCAGACGGGCGTTTGCCTTAAGCGAAAAGGTTTCCTGTTCTGTGATACTGTATCTAGCGCGTTTCTGTAAAAATTTTGCGCTGGGGGCGGAATTTGTGTTAAAATACATCTTCAAATCGGAGGAGAAGCAAGATGAAGAAGTTAGTGCTATTACGTCATGGCGAAAGCGTGTGGAACAAAGAGAATAGATTTACCGGATGGACGGACGTTGATCTGTCCGACAAAGGCAAGCTTGAAGCAAAGAAGGCAGGGGAAGTCCTGAAGAAAGAAGGATTTGTCTTCGATGTTGCATATACATCTGTCCTTAAACGGGCGATACGGACTTTGTGGAGCGCCCTGGATGTTATGGATCTGATGTGGATACCAGTCCATAATTCATGGAGGCTCAACGAGCGCCATTACGGCGCGCTGCAGGGCCTTAACAAATCAGAGACAGCTGCGAAATTTGGTGAAGATCAGGTGCTCGTATGGAGAAGAAGCTACGATGTGCCGCCTCCGAAACTTGAGAAAAACGACCCGCGTTATCCCGGCAGTGATCCCAGATATAAAAACCTGACGGTGCAGGAGCTGCCGCTGACAGAATGCCTGAAAGATACGGTGGCGAGATTCCTTCCTTACTGGCATGAGACGATCGCCCCTGCCGTGAAATCGGGTAAACGTGTTATAATAGCTGCGCACGGAAATAGCTTAAGAGCGCTCGTCAAATATTTGGACAATGTAACAGATAATGACATAGTCAGCTTAAATATACCTACAGGTTTGCCGCTTGTATATGAATTGACCGACGATCTTAAACCCATTAAAAGTTATTACCTGGGTGATCCGGAAGAAGTTAAGAAGGCCATGGAAGCAGTGGCCAATCAGGGGAAAGCTAAGAAATAGCGAAAAGGCAGGACGATGAAAATTAAAAGAGCGTTAATAAGCGTGTCGGATAAGGCGGGGCTTGAAGGTTTTGTGAAAGTCCTGAATAAATTCGGCGTGGAGATATTATCTACGGGCGGCACCGCTAAAGCTATAAGAGCACTGGACATACCTGTAAAGGACGTGTCAGAGCATACCGGTTTTCCGGAAATGCTTGACGGGCGGGTCAAGACATTGCATCCCAAGGTCCATGGCGGCCTTCTTGCTCTTCGTGAGAGTAAAGAGCATATGGATACCGTTAAAAAGCATGACATAGGTCTTATAGATATGGTGGTCGTGAATCTTTATCCTTTTGAAAAGACCGTAACTAAGCCGGGAGTGGAGCTGAAAGAGGCTATAGAAAATATAGATATCGGCGGACCGTCTATGCTGCGGAGTGCGGCGAAAAATCACAAATCGGTCTGCGTTGTGTGCGACGTTGCAGATTATGATAGAGTAGTAGGCGAAATGGAGAAGTCCGGCGGCAGCGTGTCAGAAGCGCTTCTTGCAGAGCTCGGCGTCAAAGTATTTCAGAAGACCTCTTCTTATGATGCAGCTATATACAAGTACTTAAACAGTCATTCCTCTGTGTCTGGTGCGCAGAATGACGATTTTCCCCAGAGTTTAAATTTAAACTATAAAAAATCGCAGGACTTAAGATACGGGGAAAATCCGCACCAGAGGGCAGCGTTTTATAAAGACGAATCTTGTAATGAGCCTGGCGTGTCAGGTGCGGTGCAGCTGCATGGCAAGGAGCTTTCGTTTAATAATATAATAGACCTTAACGCTGCGCTCGAAATAGTCAAAGAGTTTAACGAACCTGCTGCTGTTATAATAAAACATACCAATCCGTGCGGGACGGCAACGGCAAAAGATCTCACACAGGCATACATCGATGCTCTTGACTGCGACCGTTTAAGCGCGTTTGGCAGCATCGTAGGATTTAACAGGCCTGTAGATGCCCAGCTGGCAAAGACGATCCTTGAAGAAGCCGATTTTGTTGAATGCATGATAGCACCGTCTTATGAAGACGATGCCTTATCAGCTTTGAAAGTGAAAAAGAACCTGCGCCTTCTCGAGGTGAAGAATTTTGGCGCCAAGGCATCGGTTATCGGAAAAGATATTAAAAAAGTTGTGGGCGGACTTCTTATGCAGGACCGGGATGTCGTGGTCCTTAAAGAATCCGACCTTGAAGTCGTTACAAAAGTGAAGCCAACAAAAGAACAGCTCGCCTCGTTATTATTCGGATGGGTTGTTGCGAAACATGTCAAATCAAATGCGATCGTATTGTGCCAGGGCACTAAAACTGTAGGTGTGGGTGCAGGACAGATGTCGAGGGTTGATTCCGTTATGATCGCCTGCAAAAAAGCCGGAGAGCGGGCAAAGGGCTCTACGCTGGCCAGCGATGCATTCTTCCCTAAGGAAGACGGTATTGAGCAGGCCCATCTGGGCGGGGTTACAGCCATTATACAGCCGGGCGGATCGATCCGTGATGCGGAAGTGATAAAAGCTGCCGACAAGCTTGGCATAGCTATGGTCTTTACCGGAGTCAGGCACTTTAAACATTAGAATGAACTACGAAGAGGCCCTCAAGTATCTCGACTCATTTATAAACTACGAAAGACGCGATAATTACAATTGTGACCAGTCTTTTAAGCTGGACAGGGTCAGGCGTCTGGCGGCAAATCTGGGAAACCCTCAATCCAATTTTAAATCCATACACATCGCCGGCACTAAAGGAAAAGGTTCGACGTCCGCGATAGTTTATTCCATACTAAAAGAAGCCGGATACCGGACGGGCTTATATACTTCGCCTCACCTCATATCTTTCCGGGAGCGTATAAGGATAAATGACGAGCTCATCAGCGAGGAAGACACTTCACGTATGCTTACACAGATAAAAAAAATCACGGACAGCATGAGTGCCGATATGCCCACATTTTTTGAAGTTTATACAGTTCTTTCGTATCTTTATTTTTCTGAAAAAAAAGTAGATTTTGCCGTATTTGAAGTCGGTCTCGGCGGAAGACTGGATGCCACCAATATTTTAGAGCCGCTTGTTTCGGCCATAACACCGATAAGTTATGAACACACAGACAAGCTGGGAAACACTCTTACTGCTATAGCCGGAGAAAAGGCGGGTATTGTAAAGGACGATTCTATCTGCGTTGTGGCCCCGCAGGAAGAGGAGGCTTTAAGCGCCATAATGAAAATTTGCCGGCAGAGGCGCACTAAAGTTATTCTCACCGGCAGTGATGTAAAATTTAAAGAAATAAGTTTTACGCCTTTAAAGGAAATATTTGAGGTTAAAGGCCTCAGCGGTGACTATAGTAATCTTGAAATGGCGCTTCTTGGCTCTCATCAGGTTGCGAATGCCGCTACGGCTATAGGTGTGGTTGAGGCACTTAAATTCCGCAATATCGAGATAGGCGGCGAAGCTATAAGGCGGGGTGTGAAAAATGCTAATTGGCCTGGCCGGCTTGAGGTGGTTTCAAAAGAACCGCTCGTAATGCTCGATGGTGCGCAGAATCGTGCCAGCGCAAAAGCTCTTGCTCAGGCTGTGAAGAGGACATTCGAATACGATAAACTTATTTTAGTTCTTGGCGTATCGAAGGATAAAGATATCAAAGGCATCCTGGAAGAGCTTCTTCCCTGCGCGGATAAAATTATACTTACAAAATCTAAGGTAGCGGAAAGAGCCGCTGATCCAAAAGATATAAATAAGCTGATACCGGAAGGCAGGGAGCTGTATGTAGCGTCCGGAGTAAAAGAAGCTATCGCAAAAGCGAAAGCGGCCGCGGACAAAAAAGATCTTATTTTAATTACGGGCTCTCTGTTTGTGGTAGGAGAAGCAAGGCAGATGATATATGGTTAGACGCAATACGGAAGATACGATAGTTGCGATATCGACGCCGGTAGGTGAGGGCGGGATAGGCATAGTGCGCTTAAGCGGGGGACGGGCAATAAAGATTGCGGATGAAATATTTGTATCGCGCGGCAACGGCAAGGTCCGTGATTTTAAAACCTACACTGTGCATTATGGTCATGTAATGGATAAAAGTGCAGAAGCTGAAGGGCAGAGTAAGATCGTAGATGAAGTCCTCCTGACGGTCATGAAAGCTCCGAAGAGCTATACGAAAGAAGATGTGATTGAGATCAGCTGTCACGGCGGCATACAGGCAGTTAAGCGTGTCATGGAGCTTGCGATAAAATGCGGAGCGCGGCTCGCAGAGCCCGGCGAATTCACGAAGAGAGCTTTCTTAAGCGGCAGGATAGACCTGACCCAGGCGGAAGCGGTGCTCGATGTGATCAGGGCAAAGACTGAAGGTTCACTTAAAGTTGCGGTGGGCCAGCTGGATGGGGAGCTTTCCAGGGGCATTAATAGTGTGCGGGAAGGGATAATAAATATTACCGCCGAGATCGAGGCGTCGATAGATTTTCCGGAGGAAGACCTGGAGCTCTCAAAGAAGGAAGAGCTCGCAAGCAGGGCAAGGGAAGCTTTAAAAAAGCTGGAGGGTCTTTTAAGCAGCTACAATAACGGCATGGTCTTTAGGGAGGGTGTTCTTGCGATAATATGCGGTAAACCAAACGTCGGAAAATCCAGCCTGATGAATCTTCTTCTTAAACGGGACAGGGTTATAGTATCGCCGATACCCGGCACTACCCGTGATGCGGTTGAGGAGATGATAAACCTGGGCGGTATACCTATACGCCTTGTTGATACCGCAGGGATATCAGACACTAAAGACATCCTGGAGAAAGAAGGCGTTAAAAAGAGCAAAAAATATCTAGAGCTGTCAGATATAGTGATACTGATGCTGGATGCCTCTTCCGCTATAGGCAAAGCGGATAAGGATATAATCGAGCTGGTCAGAGACAAAAAGAAGATCGTTGTTTTGAATAAGATCGATCTTGCAAAAAAGACCTGCCTTAATACGTTAAAAGAGAAATTTAAGAACGATACCGTGGTAGAAGTATCTGTTAAAAACAAAAATAATATCAATGCATTAGAGAAAGCCATTCAGGGAATGGTGTTGAGCGGCCGGTTTAGTCAGGGCGAGGGGGTTGTTGTCAGCAATATAAGGCATAAGGATGCTCTTGACAAGGCTTACAAATCCATGCTATCTGTAAGCAAGGCCCTTAACAAGGGTGATAAGTCTTTTGAAATAATCGCAATAGACCTGAAGGATGCTATATTTAATCTAGGTCTTATTGTCGGCAAGTCTGTTTCGGATGATATCTTGGATAGGATATTTAGTCAGTTCTGCATAGGAAAATAAATGAGAAAGAGGGTATCGATGGATAAGAAGAGAATAGAAAAGGCTGTCAGGGAGATTTTAGCTGCGGTAGGTGAAGATGTAAAACGGGCCGACATTGTAGATACACCGCGCCGTGTAGCGGAAATGTATGAAGAGATACTCGGAGGCACTAAGAAAGATCCGGAAAAAGAACTTGAGGTCGTTTTTGAAAAAGATCATGACGAGATAATCCTTCTTAAAGATATTCCTCTTTATTCAATGTGCGAACATCATCTTTTGCCCTTTATAGGCAAGGCACACGTAGCATACTTACCCAGCAATAACAGGGTGACTGGCTTAAGCAAGCTTGCGCGCGTTGTTGAGACATTCTCCAGAAGGCTTCAGGTCCAGGAGCGGCTTACCACAGATATCGCCGATACCATAATGAGAAAATTGGAGCCGAAAGGTGTGCTCGTCGTTATAGAAGCGGAACATCTATGTATGTCTATGAGGGGAGTGAAGAAGCCCGGTGTTATGACTATCACCAGCGCCGTCAGGGGCGTCTTCCGTCAGAACGAGAAGACGCGCGCTGAGGCGATGGCTCTTATAAGAGGCTGATAGGATCTATTTTGTAGGTTTTCCGAAACACTTCCATAAAAAGTTTGAAGCTATTCTGCTGGATATCAGTGATACACTGCCTTCCGGAGTCATCTTTTCTTTGATGTATGGATTTAGCGTATCCTTCCATAGAAGTTCGCCCGTATTTGTGCTTATTACTGCAAATTCAACAGCCATTTCGACATAATTCATAGTAGCGGTTGCCGCAGCGTCGAGTAGCATAGTTTCAATGCCGGGGCTGAATTTCATCGGGCCTCGCTCCATATACATGAATTTTTTGATTATAGAATAGACCTGCACATCGCTTTCTTCTTTTGTTTTGGCCAGCTCAAACTTTACGGATTTTCTATTCAGGAAAGCGGATTCAATAGCTTTTTTGAAATCGGTCCGGACGATCTTGCCCTGTCCGGATTCATTGTTGGGTTCTCCCACATATACTTTAATAGAACCTTTTTTTTCAGCGAGGCGCCATAAATCCCCGCCTTCAGCCATCGCTATCGATTGACCGATAACGAGAAAAGCAATAACCGCAAAAAGACAAAACCTCTTTGCCATATTAGCCCCTTTCCTTATCTTTATATTATCGTTGAAATCCAGATGCCTATATATTATAATATTCTCTAAATATATAAGCAAGGTATATGAACTATTTTGTAGAATTCAGTAAAAATTACATATTCTGGACATCAGCCGCCTCCTGGTTTATAGCGCAGAGCATAAAGGTTGCTCTTGGCGTACTCAGGGAGAAGCGGTTCGATTTCCGTTGGTTTGCCGAATCGGGAGGCATGCCCAGTTCTCACACTGCCGGAGTGTCCGCGTTGGCGACATCGATAGGAGTGGCGTATGGTTTTGACTCAGCTATCTTTGCCATAACGCTCGCATTTACCCTTATAGTAATGTTTGACGCTCAGGGAGTTCGTCTTGCCACAGGCAGACAGGCCGAAATACTCAACAAGATGCTCGACGATATTTACTGGAAGAAAAAGCTGGACGAAGAACAATTGAAGGAACTTATAGGGCATACACCCGTCGAAGTTTTTGCCGGGGCTTTTTTAGGAATTATAGTATCTCTGTTATTTTACAAATAATTAAATTGAAGAAGGTGTGAAAGTGAATAAGAACGTTATTATTATTGCGCTGATAGTTGTAATGTCGATAATTGCAGCATTTTTGGTTTACGCCATCGTTACGCATTCAGACAACTCTGTGAAAGCTGTTAAAACTGTCAAAGAAGAAGTTTCTGTCGTAGAAAAGAAAGCTCCTGTTCCTCAGGTGAAAACCGGGGATTCTGAATCCGCCTACCTGACATCCGCCGCTGATTACGAGAAGAGCGGGGACCTTTTAAAAGCCAGAGAATACTATCAGAAGGCTATGGAGAAATTCCCGGGATCGAACAATGTGTCTAAGACTCAGGAAGCGCTTGATAATCTGAATGTGAAGATACTTTTTTCTTCAACGCTGACGTCAGACTCTTTCCTTTATGAGGTTCAAAAAGGCGACAATCTTACCAAGATCGCCAAAAAATTCAATACAACCACTGAGCTGATCTCTAGGTCCAACGATCTCAAAGATGCAAATGTCAGAGTTGGCAAGAAACTTAAGATAACAAAGTCGAAATTCAGTATAGTTGTGGACAAATCTCAGAACATCCTTACGCTTAAAGCTGATCAGGATATATTTAAAACATACAGGGTGTCTACAGGGAAGAACTCCTGCACTCCGGTAGGGACGTTCACGGTTACGAATAAGATCGTCGACCCTCCGTGGTATCCATCGGCGGGAGGTATGATACCTTCCAAGGATCCTAAGAATGTTCTCGGCTCCAGATGGATAGGTCTATCCAAAAAAAGTTACGGTATACACGGCACCATAGAGCCTGAATCAATAGGCCAGAGCGTTACTGAAGGCTGCGTCAGGATGAGAAACGCTGAGGTAGAGGAATTGTATTCTATAGTACCTATAGGAACCGAAGTAGTTATAGTAGATTAATTAAGGCAGCATAAAAAACGAAAGTATAAAAATGGCTACACATCATCATATGATAGGCCTGGATTTTGAAAGGCCGATAATGGAGCTGGAACGTAAGATCGAAGAGCTGAAGGGATTTACTTCGCATAAGGATATAGATATATCCGGTGAGATCTCAAGGCTCGAAGAAAAACTTTCTCATATAAAGAAGGATGTTTACGATAACATGACACCCTGGCAGAGGGTTCAGCTGGCCAGGCATCCCAAACGGCCGTATACTCTCGATTACATCGAAATGATAATGACTGACTTTTTTGAGATACATGGTGACCGCCATTTTGCCGACGATAAAGCTATGATATGCGGTCTTGCTACGATAAACGGTGATAAGATAGTTGTTATAGGCCATCAGAAGGGCAAAGACACCAAAGAGAATCTTGAGAGGAATTTTGGCAGCGCTCATCCGGAAGGTTATCGTAAGGCGATGAGGGTGATGAAGATGGCCGAGAAATTTAATCTGCCGATAGTGGTTTTTATAGATACTCCGGGTGCATATCCTGGTATAGGCGCCGAAGAAAGAGGACAGGCCGAGGCGATAGCGTATAACCTGCGTGAGATGGCCGACCTTAAGACTCCGGTAATAGTATTCGTGATAGGAGAAGGCGGGTCGGGCGGCGCTCTGGGAGTGGGTATCGGCGATAAGATTTATGTACTTGAAAATGCGTATTATTCCGTCATTTCTCCCGAGGGCTGTGCTGCGATATTATGGAAAGAGCGTTCGAAATCGCCTGATGCAGCTGCGGCGCTCAAGCTGACAGCCAAGGATCTGTTTGATATGGCCATAATAGATGGTATTGTTAGGGAGCCTCTTGGTGGAGCGCACAGGAATCCGAAAGAAGTCGCTGAGAATATTAAAAAAATTATAAAAAAAGATATCGCAGCGTTAAAAAGTATAAACAAAGATAAACTTATAGATGACAGGTATAATAAGATAAGGGCGATAGGCGTTTTTAAGGAGCCTTAATTTGAAAAAAATATTAACGGATCTACAGAGCCAGCATTATGTAAAAATGCTGGCTTTATTTTTTGACAACAGGAGGAAGGTTATGAAAAAAAATGGTTTTTTAACAATATTAGCAGCAGTCATTTTTGTTTCAGGCTGTTGTGCTAATCCGGACGGCGCTGGTAAATGTAAAAAAGATGAGGTTGTTGCCAAAATAAACAACTATAGTCTTACGGAAAGTGATTTTTTGAACGAAGTGAGGCTTATAGCTCCGCAAAAATACAATATAGCGAATACCGAGAAGGCTAAAGAGGGTGCATTAAATGAACTTATAACTAAAAAAGTGCTTTTGCAGGAAGCGCAGAAAGCCAATTTTGATAAAGACGGCAAGTTCATGAAAGAAATTGAACGTTATTGGGAGCAGGCCCTGCTTAAGCTTCTGATGAAGCAGAAGGTTGACGAGTTCTCCAGGAATATATCTCCTGAGATACCGTTTGAGACCAGGCAGCAAATCCTCCAGACGGAGATAAGTAAATGGATATCAGATATACGTAATTCGGCAAAAATAAAGATATATAAAGAAAATCTTAACAAAATAGAAATAGGGAGTCCCTCACTGCAGAAGTAGAGGTAGTTTGCCGAAAGGCAGACAAAAGCAAATCGGAGGCTTTAGATGGAAGATAATAAAAACAGAAGAAGTAATTATTACATAAAAGCAGAATTCCAGCGTAGTTTCATAATGAAATTCTGCTTGCTCGTACTATTGGGATCAGCCATATCCGGAGCGATCATATATATGATGTCGAGGTCTACCGTTACAACATCTTTTGAGGGACTGAGGCTTGTTATAAAAAGTACAGCCGACTATATTCTTCCGGCCGTGGTTTTGAGCAGCGCAGTGGTTATTATAGTTATAGGTTTGGCAACAATTTTTATAACTCTTTTTACTTCACATAAGATCGCGGGACCTCTTTACAGGATAGAAAAAGATGTTTCTGAAGTTACCTCCGGAAATCTCAGAAAAGAATTTAACCTTAGGGCGGGAGATGAGGTTCAGGCTATAGCCGATGGGCTTACCGCTATGACGCATACCTTGCGGGATGAAGTAGGCGGACTGAAGCAGGATGTTTCTGAATTAGAGGCATCCCTTGGCGGTAATATTCCGCCGCAGGCCAGTGAAAAAATAAAATCGATAAAGGCAAGGCTGGATAAGTTCAGAACATAATATGGTAAAAACACTTGTCTCTTTATTTATTATAGCCGTTATTTCAGCCTGTCCTTTCAATGCCTTCGCATCTGACGAGTCGGCAGTTCCGGTCCAGGCTGAGCCTGAATGGACAGTTCTTGAGACTGGATATCTGACGGTTTCTTGTCTTCGCGGGACCGACCTCAGCACTATAGAGCGTAACCTCAAAAGGCGCGTCACCTATTTCGACAGCGACATACCCGGCGATGCTGCACCGGCGGAAGAGAAAGTGCGTTATCAGCTGGATGCCCTTTTCCGGCATGCCCAGGCTATCCTTGATATGAGGCCGGCAAACATTCATGTAAATATAAAGATTTTCAAGACGAGGGCTGAGGTCGAGGGTGAGTATCTGAAGATATTTAATTCTGCCAAACCAAGCGCAGAGGATCTCAAAGCTTTTTATGTTAATAAATATAATACTATATATACTTCCGAAGAGGATATATCAGATTCTGTTGTAGCGCATGAGATGGGGCATGCTATAATAGACCATTATTTTGCCGTAATACCTCCCGAAAAGATAAGAGAGCTTTTGGCTTCTTATGTTGACTTGCATCTTGCGGAATAGCGCGAAAGTTGCTATAATAACCTTCTAAAATTTTCTGGGGCTGTAGTGAAGAGGGATCACGACACAATGGCATTGTGTAATCACGAGTTCGATTCTCGTCAGCTCCACCATTTTTTTAGTATTACCGCAGCAAAACTGTCCCGAGGAACATGATTTAACTATGATGACGAGGGGCTTCCTCCAGAAGGACGGTAATAAGCGCAAATCATTTCCAGGCTAAATAACCAGGAGGTATTCACATGATAACATTAATGATCGTTGCGGTAATAGTAATTGCGACAGGTTTATGGGTTATAGGCACTTACAACGGTCTGGTAAGTTTAAAGAATCAGACCCTTAATGGCTGGAAACAGATAGATGTGCAGTTAAAGAGAAGATATGACCTTATACCGAATCTGGTTGAGACGGTAAAAGGCGTTATGAAGTTTGAGCAAAACACCCTTACTCAGGTAATAGAGGCCAGGGCAAAGGCCATGGCCGCTCAGGGAGTGGCGGATAAGGCGGTCCAGGAAAATGCGCTTACCGGCGCCTTGAGGCAGCTATTTGCTTTAGCGGAAAATTACCCAAACCTTAAATCAAATGAAAAT
>JBAYMS010000025.1:0-21229 GCA_041663425.1 Candidatus Omnitrophota bacterium | reverse complement strand
TAGTATACGCATTCCGGACTTTCTGAGATATTTCATCCCACAGACCCAGATTCTTAAGCGTCATCTCATTGTCCACATCCTGTGTAAGATGATAAGTTCTGTAATAACCCAGGACATGATCTTTACGATTATAGACAAATCCCAGATCTTTATAAAATGCCATAATGTCTTTTAAAAATTCTATTGTGGCGGGATTTGACCAGTCGTAGGGATAAAATTGCCAGTGTTGTTCTTTAGGATTGCTTTCCTCGGGCGGAACACCTTGTGTAGTCAGACGCTTGTACCCATTTTCTTTTTTCAGGCCAAATACCTGCGGGTTGAGCCATATATCAGCACCATCGTATGCGAAAGGATGGTCTATGGCAAATTCCACACCCACACTTCTTGCGTAATTCACCAATTCTCTCATTTGCCGGCGTGCCACAAATTGCACAAATAGCTGGAAATCTATCTCATCTTTATGCCGCGCCCTGGCTATTTCAATTGCGTCATTCGTCAGGCCTTTTGCCCTTATCAATCCAAAATCACTCAATCCTTCATCATACCTGTTCCACGTCCTCCAATCCCAGCCGCTCGCACCGTCTTTAGCTAAATATTCTTTTTTGAGCGCCAGATACAAAAGGTCGTCCTTAATTTCGTTTTCATTGTTACTTAAGAATTCCGAATATTCCCTGAATAGAGGATCGTCTTTACTTTCCCGGAATTTGGGCCACATCCGCCGAAGCACATTAAGCTTAAGATCCATTATTTCATCATGCAGGACCTCATCGCTATCATGCAGTCTATGTATTTTCTCTCTATTTTCTTCAATAAACTGCCTCGCCTCCGGCGAAGAAAACGAAGCAAGAATACCGTCTATATCTATATACTTAGGGTCTATGATCCTGTGGCTTGCCACCGAATACGGAGAATTGCCCGCTGACGACATCATCATCGGCAGCCATTGTATAATATGCTGCCCCATAAGCATGGTCGCTTCTGCGAAAGTCTTATACGATCCAAAATCCAGCACTCCCCAGTCTTTCTCTGAGCGGCCCTGTATATGCGGCAAAAATGTCCCGTCTGTGTTTATACCCGCCTTTACAGGCGAAACAAAATCATTTTCTATGCCTGCCCGAGAATTCATCGCTATACTTATCACTGAAAGATGACCGGTTTTTGATTCTCCGCTTTTACCTGAGGACGGCAGATACACCCTGCTGCTCCAGGCAGGCATGGAGACCACTTCTTCCCGCCCATCGATATTTAATTTAATATTATTTAATTCACTGTTGCAATAATTTACTACTATGACCGCCTTGTTACCATTATACTCCCGTTCAAAAGCAACGATATCGCCCGGGTATGCCGTATCAAGAAGCTTAAAGCTGCCGTTTCTGAAAATATCTCTGTATGCCTCATTACGGACAATGCCGACGATTTCCCTGTAATGCGCGTCAACATCTTTATCTTCCTGTTCCGGCGGGCCGCGGATAAGGCTAGCATTTGATATCCATTGAGAATAGCCGCTTTCCTGCCCTCTATATACTAAAGATCCTCCGGGGAGAGTATACAATAAAGTTGCAGCCGCAAGCGATGCCGGCACAGCATCATTCGCCGCCATAGTCCGCCTCAAAACACTTATTACTCTGTCCGCAGAATCATGATTTTCTAGGTACTTAACAAAATTGACCCGTCCCATACCGGACACATATCCTCGCAGAAAATTTTTAAGGCCATTGATATCCTTTGTCGTCAGACATTTAAAGAAATAATCTTCATAGTAGTAATCGAGCCCCAGATAATTTGCCAGATCTCCATGCCCGTAGCTTCCGTACATTTCGCCCAGGATAACGATCCCGGGATATTTTTCTTTCAGTTCCGCAACCACGCTCTTCCAAAATTCTTCTGCAGCATACAACTTATCAAATTGTTCTCTTGGCAAATTACCAAACCAGTTACGATATATATAATCCTTGGTGTTCAGGAAAATCATATCGAGGCGGATGCCTCCGCCGTTAGTCAGCTCCGCTGCTTTAAAAAGCACGCTTCTCATGTATTCACGCATGGCTGCATTGGCGTAATTAAACTGAACAACATCAACCCATGGGATAGCGCCTGGATTCGTAAAAGCAGCGTCTCTTCCAAAATAGAAAACATTTTCCGGGCTAGGCTCAGGAATGGCCGGCTCAGAAGCATCAAAAGTTCCGGACTGGAATATGGGGCAGGGATTATTTTCCGGGGTCAATTTAAGACGCGTCTTATTCTCCCTTATCCATCTGCCGGACTCCTCTCCTGTCAGGTTAGCCGCAAGGCTCATGAAATACTCCGGATGCTCCTTCAATAGCGGCGTATCGGCAGCCATATGGTTTGGAACCACATCGAGCATGATTCTCAGCCCAAGCCTATTCGCGCGCTTCACAAACTCGCGGAGCTCTTTCTCGCCTCCCAAGTCCTCAGCTATGCGATAATCTGTTATTGAAAACGCACTGGCTGTGCGCTCCAGGCTCTCGTTATTTTTTTTGCACCAATATTGATTTAACACCTTGGAATACGGGCTAACCTGCCACGTTCCCATCATCCATAATATAGTTGCGCCGGAGTCATCTCTTATCTTTTTTATATCTTCATCTGATATTTCACTAAAGCGCTTGCCAAGAGCCCTTGCATTTATTTCGTAAATAGTTTCATCTCTCGTCACTTCTCTCGCAGGCACTACAGGTTTCATCTTCGCAAAAATCAAAGAAAGATCCGGCAAAGCAAGCATGCCCCTGCGATGCCTGTATAACCAGCGGAAGGTCCTGCGCGCACTGCGATGTATACTGGTCCAAAACGAGTTTTTCTTTTCTTTGCCCGCATCTGATTTTTTTTCTTCCACAGATACTTTTTCCACAATCTTCGTTTGTGATTCAAAATTATCAAACAACTGCATCGCTTCGGAATAAACACGGCTTATATCACGTCTTATCCTGCGCGGCGCCATAGACTCATGCGAAAAAAGAAGATACGATACTTCGTTTCTAATGGGGGCAAAATTATTTTTTATAAAATCTTTTCTGAAGTTCTGCTGCGACACCGCCGCTTCCCGCGCCTCTTCAGAGATAGCTATGGGCCAGCCTTCCCCGGTTAAAAATATTTTCAGCTCCTTCAGAAAGTCATCATACATACCTGCCCGCAGATACATATTTACCAGGCGCTCCTGCCCCTCAACGGGCCAGAAAGCGCGGTCTACCGCTTGCATAAGTTTTATCAGATCCGCTTTCCGGTGATAGTACTCGCTGGCATCGTCCCTGTTCCCTACAATTTCATACTTTGAAGCGATCCAGTCGTATTTATTGGCAAGGCCTACATATTCTTCCCTAAAATCATCCGGATTAAACCGCCTGCCCCCGATCTCCTCCGGCGTCCGGCCAAACCTCGCCTCAAGATCAGCCTTAATCCGGCTCGCCTCTTTTTTCATAGCATCTATGTTATTTATTAAACCTATTAATTTAAAGCCCCTGTCCTCGTCAGCAAACCTAAGAAGCTTCTCCTTTATGTCCGACAGATCCCATAGCTTTTTCTCATAAGGATCATCCATTATCAATGGCTTAGAATCCTCCAGCTCATTATGTATTTTTCCCAGATGGGCCTTTGAAAGCTTTCCGCTCTTAAATTCACCGGCATATTTATTGTATACCTCAAGGAAACGAACGCCGGCATTAAGGAACAATGCCAGCCACTTAACATCTAACTTATCCACAATGTTCATCGAAAGATACAGTACATTACGTCTTCTGCCGGCGTGTATGGCCCTAAACACATTTTTTGTCAGGTCAGAGAAAAGAAGATTGGTGCGCATATCCGTCAGGCCTATTACCGTGATGGTAGTCCTTAGTAAATTTGCCCTTCGCCTGAATTCACCGCCCTGGTCATAAAGAAAAGTTATAGCTCTTTCTATCTTCTCAACCCTCTTGTCTTCGGGCGATAGAGAAGCGGGCATAATCTCATCAACTCTTCTTGTGTAGATAGCGCCTTTGGGCTTAGACAGATATGCTTTGGCGGACGACCTAACTGCAGAACTTACCCTGAAATGGTCCATAAAGACCTGCTCCTCGGGAAATCGGTTTCCATGAAGCTGCAATCTGCCCACCATGAGATATTGAATGCGGAAGCAGCTGCCTTCGGGCATCTGCAATTCTTCCAACACCCCATTCTCATATTCTGAATTATGCAGTTCTTTAGAATCGTAAAATCTGAGCATATTGCCGCCATTAAAGGTGACAAAGACCTCAGAATTGGAAGGTTCCGTAATATTCAGCCATGGTTCTTTTTTTAACTTACCAAGGATGGCTTTCAACGCAGGAAAAGTCAAATCTTTTAGCGCTATTTTTTTTGTTTCGCAGGTCCTTCTGATAGTCTCATATAAAAAAGCTGCATAATGGTCATCGGTTGCATGCTTAAACAAAGACTCGGTGGCAAGTTTATTATTGTCTGCGTTACGGTTAATGAAAGGATCGGGATGGGCCCAAACTATATCCTGAGCAAGGAAGGCAATAATAAGGACCGTGGCTACAGTCCTTATCTCAAACGAGAATCGGTAAATATGTTTTTTCGGAAAGCTTTCTGTAAGTTTCATCGCTTCCTATTTTTATTCTTTTAACAAACAGTAAATAAAAAGACCAGATTGCCAAGCGTTTGTTCTAGGCTATCTGGTCTTATATTAAGATGTTCTTACACTTAATATGACACTTAATATGACACTTAAATGTATTTTTCTTAAGACCCTCAACTCCCCCGAGTTATTAAACGGGGATCCTAGAAAATATGTAAGGTAATGATATCATATCCTAGTCGTGCAGTCAAGGGCATGAACCTAACTTTTTTTACTTTAACCTATTCCTCGCTCTTCTTAAAGAACTTCGTCCTGATTCCGCCAAAATCTTCAATAAAGATCCTGCAAAGGTAGTTAATTACTTCGCTCACCTCTCGGTTGTTTTCGGTGCACATGCCTTTTATCTTATCTTCGATGGTCTTACTGGTTCTGCACCCAAGGAACCCATCGCATCTCTTTAATTTTTTCATATCTCTCCTAAATTTGTATATCAAATATTATACACGAAAACTTCCAAATTTGCAAGTTTATTATGCCAAGTTGTTGGCTAAGTGCCGAGGTCTCCGACCGAGGTCAAGTTTATTATGCCGCGAGTCAGGTAAGTGCCGATATCTCTGATATCGGCCAAGTTTATTATGCCACTTACAAATTTATTTCGGACATATAAAAAACCTGAAGACAACTTGAAGGATGAGATTTGCGTAAATAGCTGCCACGATGTCGTCGAACATCACACCGAGCGATCCTGTCAGCTTTTCCATCCTTTTGGCAGGCGGCGGTTTCAATATATCGAATATCCTGAACAGAAAAAATCCAAGCACTACCGCAAAAACACTGAACGGCACGCAAAACAAAGACAATAACATACCGCATGCCTCATCTATAACTATCATCTTTGCGTCTTTTCTTTTGTATATCTTTTCGGCCTCACCGGAAAACATTATCCCCAGCACAAAAAGGAATAGTATGGAAAATCCGTAAAGAACATCGTTGTTTCTGACCAGGAAGTATACAACCAGGCCTCCGAGAGAGCCTATGGTTCCGGGCATGAACGGAGAATGGCCAAGGTAAAAAAAACTTGTTACCAACTTAATCCGCTTTTTCATTTGAGTATACCTCCCTATTTTTTACAAGATATGCAATACCGCTTGTCAAAGTGAAGGTAACCGCTATTAACATTATAATGAATATAAAATCTCTGTAAAGGTTTTCCATATCAGGAGTCCAGAACTTAAACTGCGCAGAACCCCCTTCTTTTAATACAAAAAATATCAGTATGACTATGATCGTCAAAAGCTGCCATACCGTCTTATGCTTACCTCCTCCGTCAGCCTGAATAACTTTCCCTTTTGAAAGCGCCAAAAGGCGCAGACCCGTTACCGCTACTTCCCTGAAAATTATCAGGACAACCATCCATGCCGGAACAACGCCTCGCTCGACAAACGCAAGTAAAGCCGCCAGGACCAGCACCTTATCCGCTATCGGATCCATAAGCCGGCCGAAGTCGGTCACCTGGTTATTCTTTTTAGCCAGATATCCGTCGAGCGCATCGGTAAGAGCAGCGGCTAAAAAAGTAACAAGCGCCAGGATCTTAGCCGCGACGCCTTGCGAATATAAAAATACCATGAATACAAAAGTCAGGACTATCCGCAGAATAGTAAGTTTATTGGGCAGGTTCATATTTTATCACCCACAAGGTCATATTCAAGGGTGTCTTTTATTTTTACTTTATAAATCTGCCCCACCTTTACACCCTTTCCCGTGACGTAAACCATTCCGTCTACCTCCGGCGCATCGCCTCTGGTCCGGCCCATAAATTTATCCTTTTCATCGGCGCATTTCTCATCTATGAGGACATCCAGCGTCTTATTAAGGTATCTTTTATTTATATCAAGAGATATCCGCTTCTGTTCTTCCATCAGGACATCGAGCCGATGACGTTTGACCTTTTCAGGTATCTGGTTATTAAATTTTGCCGCCTTCGTTCCCTCTTCCTGCGAATAAACGAATGCGCCCAGCCGCTCAAACCTCGTATCGCGCAAAAATTTCACAAGCTCATCAAAATCTTTGTCCGATTCTCCGGGGAACCCGGTTATTATAGACGTCCTGAGGACGATGCCGGGAATATTTTTACGGAGCCTTTCGATAAGATTTAATATATCACTTTTCGTAACGCGCCTGTTCATTTTTTTGAGGATATGGTCGGAGATGTGCTGGATAGGCAGGTCGAGATATTTACATATTTTATCCTCGTTCCGTATTACCGATATAAGCTCTTTGGTATAATGAGCCGGGTGCGTGTAAAGGATCCGGATCCACTCTACGCTGTTATCCAATCCACATATCTTACGCAGGAGACCGCCGAGCATTGGCTTGCCGTAACGATCAACGCCGAACAAGGTCGTGTCCTGGCCGATAAGATTTAACTCCTTCAATTTACCGGGGCCGGACAAACGCCTGATCTCTTCAGCTACCGATTTTATCGACCGGCTCCTAAAGGCACCTCGAAGGCGTGATATGATACAATAGCTGCAGAAATTGCTGCAGCCTTCCGAGATCTTCAGATATGTGTAATGGTCAGGCGTAAAAATTATACGGGGAGACTTTTCGTTATACAGATAGTCCGGTTTTGACGATACCACAGAACGCACACCGCCCTTATGCATGCTATCTAAAAGTTGCGGCAGCTTCGGGAAATCGCTGGTTCCTATTACAAGATCCGCTTCCTCAAGCTCCAAAGCCAGCTTCTCTTTATACAGCTGAGGCAGGCATCCGCATACCACAAGGCATCCCACCTTGCCTTTTTTCTTAAGCTCAACCGCTTCCAAAATAGCTTCCACGGACTCTTCCCTGGCAGACCTTATGAACGCGCAAGTATTTACCACACACACATCCGCACCGGCAGAAAGATCAACTATCGTAAAACCATTTTCTTTGAGTAAACCTGCGATAACCTCGGAATCGAGCTGATTGCGTGGACACCCGAGAGAAATAATCCCGGCTGTAGTTTTAGAGGTACGTTTTTTTTGCGGCATTGATTTTAAGCCTATCTGATCCGCAGGCCGTTCGAAGTAACTTCAATGTCCCTGATGACGCCCCTTCCCGGAGACCCCAGAGACTTACCATTAACAATAATCTCTATTGATTCCGCCCGGCCCACGAACATGTTTACAGAATTGTTTACGGCAAAGGTCTCTTCAGCGCCTTTCGGCAGGACCCTCTTGAATATCAGAACGCCGTCTTTCTTAAGCTGCACCATAACCGGATTTTTAATTTTCAGTGTCATGGTAAAGGGAACGTTCTTCGAAGGCAATTTTATGCGTGGCGCTGCTGCTGGCGCGGCCGCCGCTTTTACAGCGGGAGCATTTTTACGCGCCGCTGCTTTACCGGCTTTGGCAGGCCGGACATTTTTAGAAACTTTCGGACTATTAAAACAGCTGGTTATTTTAAAACCTGCAAATATCACCAGCCCTGCAGCGGCCAGTATGATCATCACAAGCCCGACCATGCGTATCGTTCGCCCGAGGTCTACAAAAGACTTTATATTCGTCTTATCGAGAGATGTGTTTATATTTTTACTCTTAAGTTCGGGATGTATAGAAATATATTCTGAAACGATCGCCTGGTGATCAAATCCAAGATAGCTGGCATATTCTTTAAGAAAACTTTTTACGTAATTGGGTGTCAGAATATCATCACAGCGCCCATCTTCGAGGGCGGCCAATACTTTAGAATGTATATGGGTCTGCTTCTGAGCCTGCTCTATCGTCAGCCCCCGTTTCTCTCTGGCCTGTCTGAGCCTATCGCCTATCTCTGTAATGGAGACATTTTTCCCATCAGGAGGATTGGACATTTTTAGATTCATACTCCTCTATGCTCATAAGTATATCTCTCGGCTTAGAACCCTGATAAGGCCCTACAAGCCCTTCGTCTTCCATCATATCTATAAGGCGGGCGGCCCTGGTATACCCCAGCCCCAAACGCCTCTGCAGCACTGAAACTGAGGCCTGTTTTGACTCAAGTATAAGCTTCACCGCTTCGTCATAAACTTCGTCTTTATCAAATTTCTTAAAGGCCGTCTTCTTCTGCACGTCAAGTATACCGTTAACATATTCCGGACCGCGCTGCGATTTTATAAAACCGGTTATACGCTCTATCTCTTTATCGCTTATAAGACTGCACTGCGCTCTGACGGGTTTCGAAGCACCCGGCTCTACAAACAACATATCGCCGCGGCCTAAAAGTTTATCCGCACCATTTATATCAAGGACTGTGCGTGAATCTACCTTCGACGCCACTTTAAACGATATTCTCGCCGGGAAATTGGCTTTGATAACGCCGGTGATGACATCTACCGACGGCCTCTGCGTTGCGATTATTATATGGATACCGACAGCCCTGGACAGCTGCGCAAGCCTCGTTATCGCACTTTCAACGTCGTTCTGCGCCACCATCATAAGATCTGCAAGTTCGTCTATAACTACCACTATATACGGCAGCCCGCCCTTAGGCTCTTTGCCAAATTTTTCATTATAGAGAGCGATATTGCGGACCCCCGCTTTTGCAAAAAGCTCATACCTGGAATCCATCTCTCCCACCAGCCAATCCAGAGTGCTCGCTACTTTTTTTGCATCTGTAACTACGGGCGACAAAAGATGCGGCATGTCATTAAATACTGCCAGCTCGACCCTTTTCGGATCGACCATTATGAACTTTACTTCGTCAGGTGTGGCATTATAAAGAATGGTGGTGATTATCGTATTTACGCAAACGGTCTTACCCGATCCGGTAGCACCGGCTATCAGAAGATGCGGCATCGAGGCGAGATCTGCTATAACAGGCGTGCCCGCTATGTCTTTACCCAAAGCCAGCTTCAGCTTTGATTTCGGGTCGCGATACTCTTTTGAATCAAGGACATCTTTCAAATATACCAACGAACTCGACGAATTCGGAACCTCGAACCCTATCGTGCCCTTCCCGGGTATAGGGGCAACTATCCTTACAGACTGCGCCTTCATGGCAAGCGCAATATTATCGCTTAAAGAAGTTATCCTGTGTATCTTTACTCCGGGAGCAGGCTCCAGCTCATACCTTGTTATAACAGGTCCCTTATTTATCTCGACAACTTTGCCCTCGATATCAAAGTCCATCAAAGTCTCTTCAAGGATACGCGCATTGCCTTCGAGGTCTTCTGTCAGCCGCCTTGATTCTATAGGCGGCGGATTATCCAGAAGATCCAGTCCGGGCAGAATAAATTTACCGGACTTCTCCGGGTCAGTCCTGAGCACATCCTGAGGCGCAGTTTTGGCCTGAAGAACAGCACCCTGAGGCTCTGTCTTCCTGGCCGCGGATTTTGATTCCTCCGAAGAGAATATCTTTATCGGTTCTCTTTTTTCGGTCTTCTCAAGAGCCTTCACGGGCTTCGGTTCGGGAAGTTTAATTACAGGCTTCACAGCAGACTTTTTAACAGCCAACACGGCAGCTGATGCCCTCCTCGGTTTCTCCTCACGCCCGGGCCTCGACTCCTTCAGCTCCTTTACTTTATTGAATAGATTGGCTAGAAATGGCAATAGCAGAAATTCCGTGGCGAGCAATACAGAAAGAAGAAAAAGCACGACTATCACAAGGATAGCACCGCCTCTGCCAAGATACTTGACCAGAAAATCTGAGAATATCAGGCCTGTGACCCCGCCCAAAGAAAATCGGAATGAATTGTCGCCTTTGCCTATCAATGAAAACATGGAGCTTGATGCAAGAATAAGGAAGAATGTCCCGAACAGTTTAAAATGTATTTTCTGCGGAGTGATGCCGTAAAGCCTTGCCACCGCCCAGCTTATTACAAGAAGCGGTATGACGTATGAGCTGAGTCCCATCAAAAAGAATAGAGCCGCCCCAAGATATACACCGACAAGCCCGGCAAGATTTTTTACAGGAATATTAGGTTTTGACGTAAATAAAGACAGGTCTGAAAAACTGAAAGTGACAAGACTGGTGAATATAAGGATAGCTACAGCGAAGAGTATTATTGCCTGAATTTCATTCCATCTGGTTTTGTCCATATTAACCAATGGTTATACTGCTATTTACCTGTATGCCCAAACCCGCCGGATGACCGGACGGTTTCGTCGAGAGAATCTCTTGTTTCTATTTCTGCTCTTATTACTTCTTTTATTACCATCTGCGCGACGCGTTCGCCGCGTTTTATCTTAAAGGGATCCTTGCCGTGATTTATCATTATGAGGCTCAGAAGGCCTCTGTAATCAGAATCTATCGTGCCGGGGGTATTGACGAGGCTTATCCCGTGCTTGAGAGCAAGTCCGCTCCTGGGCCTTATCTCAGCTTCGTATCCCAGTGGAATGCTCAAATAAATGCCAGACGATATTAACTTAATTTCGCCTGGCAATATTGTAACTTCACCCTCGACATCAGCGCAAAGATCCATTCCGCTCGAACCCTGCGTTGCATATTTAGGAAGCGGCAGATCTTCGCAGCCATCTTTCTTTTTAATGCCTATTTTAACCGTTTTCAAAATATAAAACTATTCTCTCTTGCGTCTTGGAGGGCGATCCCGCTTCTCTTCTTCCAGCTTCTTCGCCATTTCCGGGGTCCAGTCAGGATCCGCCTGCCTCTTCGAAAGATTTACCCTGCCCTGATCGTCTATCTCGGTAACTTTTACCATAACTTCGTCACCGATCTTTACCACATCCTCAACGTTCTTCACAAATTTGTTCGCAAGTTCGGATACGTGGACAAGACCTTCCTTACCAGGCATTATTTCACAAAACGCACCGAAATTCATTATACGTTTTACTTTACCTTTATATATCTTGCCTATCTCAGGCTCTTCGGTTATTCCTTTAATAACATTCACCGCCTGCTCGATAGCAGCCTGATCATGCGAAGCCACCTGAACCGTACCGTCATCGGATATATCCACCGTGACTCCGTAGTCCTGGATGATCTTCTTTATATTTTTACCGCCTGGACCGATAACTTCACCGATCTTCGACTGGTTGATCTTGAACGTCACTATCTGCGGTGCATATGAAGAAACCGTGTTCTTCGGCCCGGAGATGACAGCGGTCATCTTATCTAGAATGAAGAGCCTCGCTTTTTTGCCTACCGCAAGCGCTTCACGAATGACTTCCTCACTGATGCCTTCGACTTTAAGATCCATCTGGACGGCGGTTATGCCGTCTTTTGTGCCGGCAACTTTAAAATCCATGTCGCCATAATGATCCTCAACTCCGCCTATATCGGTCAGTATTATAAATTTCTTCCCGTTCTCTATTAAACCCAATGCGACTCCGCTAACAGGTTTAGCTATAGGAACACCAGCATCCATAAGCGCCAATGAAGTCGCGCAAACGGTAGCCATGCTGGAAGAACCATTAGACTCTAATATCTCAGAAACAACTCTGACTGCGTAAGGGAAATTATCCTTACTCGGCATCACGGCCTTTAAAGCTCTTTCAGCTAATGCACCATGCCCGATCTCTCTTCTTCCGGGACCTCTCATCGGCCTTGCTTCACCGACTGAGAATGGCGGAAAATTATAATGGAGCATGAAAGCCTTCTGCATCTCGCCTTCAAGCGCATCTATAGTCTGCTCATCAGCGCTGGTGCCAAGAGTTGCAACGCAGAGACTCTGGGTCTGGCCGCGTGTAAATAAGCCTGAGCCATGGGTTCTGGGCAGCACTCCGACCTCGCATGTTATCTGGCGGATCTCATCAAATTTCCTGCCGTCAACCCGCTTGTTCTTCTCTATAATGAATCTGCGGACGTCCTCTTCTTCTACTTCATTGAGGGCGTTCTTTACATCTTTATCTGAATAGCCCGAATCTTCGGTAACAAGTTTTTCCTTCAATTCATCGGCCAGGGCGCCCATCGCGTCCTCTCTCTGCTCTTTAGTGCTAAGTTTATTTACTTCTACGAGTTTGGCCGCCGATATAGACCTGACCTTATTCAGCAATTCATCGTCTATCTTATAAAGCTCGATATCCCTCTTCTTTAAACCAACTTCTTTTGCCATCTTTTCCTGAAGGTCTATCAGGGGCTGCATCTCTTTATGCCCGAACTTTATAGCCTCGAGGATAACATCTTCATCTAGTTCGCTGGAACCTGATTCAATCATAGTAACCGCTGAACGTGTCCCGGCAACTACCAGATCCAGATCGCTTGTCGCAAGCTGCTGAAATGTCGGGTTCAGTATAAATTTACCATCAATCCTTCCTACTCTGACAGCTCCGATCGGCCCATTAAAGGGTATATCAGAAATAGTGAGCGCTGCAGAAGCACCGACCATCGCCAGGACATCCGAATCGTTCTCGCCGTCGCTCGAAAGCACCAATGACACAAGCTGAACTTCGTTTATAAATCCTTTTGGGAATAAAGGCCTGATGGGCCTATCGGTAAGACGTGCAGTAAGTATCTCTTTCTCTGAAGGCCTTCCCTCTCTTTTAAAGAAACCGCCGGGGATCTTGCCCGCAGCGTATGTCTTTTCCTGATATTCGCATGTAAGAGGAAAGAAATCTATGTCATCTCTTGCCTGCTTCGAACAGACCGCAGTCGATAAAACCAGCGTTCCGCCCAACTGAATGGTTACAGCGCCATCCGCCTGCTTCGCCATCCTGCCGGTCTCGACAACTAATGTGTTATCGCCTAATTTAGTCTCAAATTTTTTAGCCATTTTGTCCTTTGATTTTTTTGTGTGATGAAAAAGCCCCTAAAGATCCCGGTGAGCTTATTTTCTAAGATCAAGCTGCTTTATTACAGCGTGATACTCTTTTTCGTCGTTATTCTTAAGATACTCCAGAAGTCTTCTTCTGACACTAACCATCCTAAGAAGTCCGCGCCTTGAATGATGATCGCGTTTGTGGGACTTAAAATGACCCGAAAGCGAATTTATGCGCTCGGTAAGCAATGCGATCTGAACACTCGGTGAGCCGGTATCTTTCTCGTGCTCTTTAAACTTTTCTATCAACTCTTTTTTCTTTTCTTTCACTAATGCCATTTTCGTTTTACCTCGCTTTTTGATGATATTAACATACTTATACTGATTTGTAAAGTCTTTTTATCGTTATTTCTTAGCCTTAAGGATAGCTCTCGCCATAACCACATCATCATTTATCTGCCTGACCAGATTATCCGCGGTTTCGAATTTGCGCTCATCCCTTATCTTTTTAACAAATTGGACTTCTATATCCTTATTATACAGATTACCTTTATAACCAAAGATATGAACCTCTATTGTGGGCTCCAGATCTCTCGGGCTATAAAAGGTAGGCCTGAAACCTATATTCAGGATACCATTAAACCGCTTTTTGCCAAACTGCATCCTGACCGCATAAACTCCCCGCGGGGGTATCGCCTCGTGATGCGGGTTCACATTGGCCGTCGGATATCCCAGCCCCTTCGCGATGCCTGCGCCCTCAACTACTGTGCCAAGCACCGACACGCTCCTACCTAATAGTTTTGATGCCTTACGGAGATCGCCTCTTAGCATGAACTTCCTGATCAGGCTGGAACTCGCCACATGGCCCATTAGTTTAACTGGCTTTACGGCAAAAACTTTAAATCCATACAGATGCGACATCTTTTGCAAAAGTCCGGCGCCGCCTCTGCCTCCGCGGCCGAAATAAAAATTGTCCCCCACAAAAATACTTCGCATCCGAAGTTTATCTATCAGGATATCTTTTGTAAATTCTTCAGGGGACATCCGGGAAAAGGGTTTGGTAAATTTTACAACTACGAGCGTGTCGATACCCAGCTCTTCGATAAGCCGGATCCTGTGCTTTAACGATATCAAGCTGGGGATACAATGGTCGGCCTTTAAAACTTTGACCGGATGCGGATCAAATGTTACAGCCACGCTGGCAAGCCCCGCTTTGTGTGCGGCCGCGACAGCTTTCTTTATTATATGTCTATGGCCTATATGTAAACCGTCAAATACGCCTATAGTAACGACCGAATCATACGGCTGACGCTTTAAACTCTTGAGTCCTTCTACTATCTTCATATAGTTATTATCACTTTTTCCAGGTCAGGCAATGACATCTTCCTGATATCGTCTATCGGAATAGCTTTATCTATAGCAAAGCGTCCGGACCTGGTCCTGTTTAAGCCCGCCATGTAAGCACCACAGCCAAGCATATTGCCTATATCCATACATAATTGGCGGATATATGTTCCCTTAGAACAGGTAAGTTTAAAGAAAACTTCGGGCAGGTTTATATTCAGCACGTCTAAATTCTTTATAGTTATTTTGCGGGGCGCCGGATCGGCAGTTAACCCTTTTCTGGCTAACTCGTAGAGCTTCCGGCCGTTTATTTTAACCGATGAATACATGGGAGGCAGCTGCTCTGTCTCACCCAGGAATTTTGCAAATGCCGCCTTTATCTCTTCATCTGTAAATTTTACACTCTTACCGGAATCGGTTATTTTTCCCCAGGCGTCGCCGGTATCGGACGATCCGCCGAATAGGAGCGAGCCTTCATATTCTTTATCTTCAGACATGAATTGAGAGGATAATTTGGTGTAACTGCCTACTAGGGTTACAAGAACGCCCGTCGCCATAGGATCAAGCGTTCCGGCGTGTCCGACTTTCTTTAAACGAAAACGCCGTCTTACAAGATCGACAACGTCATGGCTCGTCATGCCTTTAGACTTATTTACTACCAGCACTCCGTCCATGCAAAACCTCTTCGACCTTTGCCAGCACTTTGCTCTCGGCCTCTGCCAAGCTTCCTTCTATAATACACCCTGAAGCTTTTACGTGACCGCCGCCGCCGAAAAACGATGCGATTTTATTCACATCCGCTTCGCCCTTCGACCTGAAACTGACATTTATCTTACCGTTACCCGTAGCATCTTCTTTAAAAATGATCGCGACTTTTACATTGTCCACGGAACGCGCGTAATTGACAAACCCCTCAGACTTCAGAAGATCAGCTCCCGTTTCTCTCAGCATTGCTTTAGTAACTTCGAGATACGCAACATCGCCTGCCGCATTCACCTTTATCGTCGAAAGGATCTTCCCCAGGAATTTAATATCGGAAATAGACCTTCGCTCATACACACTCTCAGACACACTTGCCGGCTCAATGCCGTAGCCTAAAAGTTCTCCCGCTATTTCATGCGTCACGCTGGATGTGTTTTCGTAGTTAAAAGAACCTGTGTCCGTAAGTATCGCGATATACAAAACAAGAGCTGCTTCTTTAGTAAGCCTTATCCCCATTTTTTTATAAATTTTATAGACCATTTCTCCGGCTGAACTGGCATTAGCATCCACCCAATTTATATTGCCGAATTTTTCATTCGAGATATGATGGTCTACATTTATCACAAATTTCCCGCCTATCAGCCCCTGCACTTTGCCGATACGTTTTAAGGTAGGGCAATCAAGCACTATCGCTGCCTCGAAATCGGGCTTAGCTGCAAGATTGTCTGAAATTTCTGCGGCTTTAGGTAAAAATTTATAGTGTTCCGGAACGGGATCATTATCCACAATAACTGCGGTCTTGCCAAGCGAGTCCAGGAGCGCCTTCATACCGAGCTGACTGCCAAGGGAATCGCCTTCAGGGTTAACATGTGCCGTTATCAGGAATTTATCATACTTCCTGATCGCCGCTATCACCTGATCCATCTTTTCGCTCCTTCTTTATTTTGTCGAGCAGATCATAAATGTGCTTTGTGTGTTCCATGGATTCATCTATAACAAAAACTATGTCAGGCATATATCTTAATTTTATCCTGTCGGCCAGAAGCCCTTTGATATATCCTTTAGCACTGTTAAGCCCCTTCAGAGCAAGGTTTTTTTCTTTATCCTCGCCCAGGACGCTGAAATATATCTTTGCGAATCTAAGATCTTTCGCGAGGTCCACCTTTGTGATCGTTATAAATCCGATCCTCGGGTCTTTCATCTCGCCCTGAACGATCTTTGAGACTTCCTGCCTTATCGCTTCCTGCACCCTTCCGGGCCTCTGTGATGACATTGTTTCTCCTTAGTAGAATTGCTATTATATCTTAAATGGCTGAATAATACCAGCACCTATCTCATCTAACCTACTGAGCGCCTTTTTACAGCCCGGCTCTTTCAGTATAAGAGAAAACTCATTTTTAATGCGATACTTAGAAAGTTTCGTAAGCAGCCCGTCCCTGATGGCCTCTTTTGCCAGCTGCAGTGTTTTTGCTTCTATCGAAAACCCCGGCCTTGATTCAAAGCGCACCGCCCTGAATATGCGCGTCGGATCGTCGATAAAACTTTTGTCATGCATTATCCTTATAATACCGTCCGAAAGATCCTGCAGGCCGGCAAACATATCTGTCAATTGTCCGAAATCGTCCTCGCTTATACTTGCCGCCATAGCATTTACCGTAAAATCCCGCCGCGACAAATCGTCCTCAAGAGAACTATATTGCACCACAGGAAGCGTAGCCGGATGCTCATATCTTTCCTTCCTTGCTGTAGCAAAATCGATCTTCAGCTTATTTTTTAAGGCAATAGTACATGTCCCGAACATCCTGTGAACGACAAGTTTAACTTTCAGCTCTTTAGCCAATTCCTCGCCCAGTTTTATAGCATCACCTTCCACGACTATATCTAAATCGAGATTTTTAACGCCACGGATAATATCACGCACAAGCCCGCCGACGATATATGCTTTATATCCTCGCGAGGCGGCAACCTTACCTATCCGCCGCAAGAGCCACATAATATTCGGCGCCAGCATTGCCGTCATCTTTTTTGAAATGTTTTGTTTCATAAAATTTCCTCGTCATCGCTGGATTTTTTTTACTCGTCTAAGGAATTCCCGCAAGGGATTCGTGCCTAAGCGGGGCGTTAAATTTCGAGCAGGTGCGAGAAATTTACCCGAGCGAAATTTTACATGGTTAAAATTTCGCGTCCCCGCGAGGCACAATCCCGGAAGGGAATTCCTTCCAGGATAAAAATTTTACACACCCTCGACTACGATGGCTTTCGTCCTGGCAGACTGCTCACGCAGATGAGCTACTGAACGGTATTCCGGCGAGTGCCACCATACGTTAAATTTATCGATCGACTCAAATTCTACTATGATAAGCCGTGTGGGATTCCAGTCTCCAGCCGCAACCGTTACCCTGCCGCCGCGGACTAAGTATTTGCCGCCGTATTTTTCCACAGTTGCCGGAACCGTTTTAACATATTCCCCATATTTCACTTTATCAAAAACCTCTTCAATATCAACGATCAGGTAAGCTGCCATAGATCCTCCTCAACTAAGCCCTTGGATGAAATTGTTTATGTATCGATTTAAGACGCGTCCGGTCGATATGCGTATAAAGCTGTGTGGTCGCTATATCGGCGTGGCCGAGCATCTCCTGGACAACTCTTAGGTCTGCACCGTGCTCCAATAGATGCGTGGCGAAGCTATGCCGCAGAGTATGAGGCGTCACTTCTTTTTTTATGCGTGCAAGCTTCGTATAATATTTTATCATTTTCCAGAACGTCTGGCGCGAGACTTTCCTGCCCAGGCGCGAAACAAACAGCTGGGGAATCTCCTTGCCTTTAAGGAACTGCGGGCGCGCCTTTTCGATATAACGGACAACCGCCTCTTTAGCTTTTTTGCCTATAGGCACTACCCTTTCCTTGTCGCCCTTGCCTTTACACTTTACAAAACCTACATCAAGGTTGACGCCTTCCCTGGTAAGTTCAACCAACTCGGAGACCCTCATGCCTGATGCATACATAAGTTCAAGCGCAGCTTTATCTCTGATACCGACCTCATCCCTCAGGTCCGGCCCTGCCAAAAGTTTATCAATTTCTTCTGAAGTCAGAACGTCCGGCAGGCCTCGTATAAGTTTCGGCGATTCAATAACTCCCGATGTATCTTCTTTCACCAGATGCTCCTGGACAAGGAATCTGTAAAACATTTTTATCGCTACAAGTGCTCTTGAGATAGAGTTACTGCCTATGCCGCCATCTTTCAGATGCATCATATAACTCACTATATCCTGCCGCCTTATTCTGGCGATATCGGTTATGCCTATCTTTTCCATCCTATTTATAAAATGCTCGAGATCTGTCCCGTAAGCAGCGATCGTATTCTTGCTCAATCCCCGCTCGACCGTAAGATAATTCAGAAATTCTTCAAGTAGATGTTTCATATCAGAAATGGGTTGTTTCGTTTTTCACCGCCGATGGTCGAAATTTCACCATGGCCGGGGTAAACAATAGTATCGTCACTCAGAACGAGAAGCTTCTTCTTTATCGAATCAAATAATGCGCTCTCACTGCCATCATCAAAATCAGTGCGGCCTACACTATCTTTAAAAAGCGTATCACCGGTAAATACGGCACCGTCCATCTTTAACGATATCGATCCCGGAGTATGTCCGGGCGTGTGCAATACTTCAAGTTTTATAGAGCCCAGCTCTAATATATCGCCGTCCTTTAAAAGCTTCGACGCTTCAGGAGAGACGATACCGAACATGAACATGCGGGACATGTTCTTATCAGGATCAGCGAGAAAATCCTTATCAAGCTCATGAATATAAATAGGCACGTCAAAACTCCTGTTCGCGCCTATATGGTCGCCATGTCCGTGTGTGTTTATTATGAATTTGAGACTAAGGCCATTTTTGGCAATAAAATCTTTGGCTTTGGCAGATTCCGCGCCGGGATCTATGAGGCAGGCTTCTTTTGTAACAGCGTCTGCCAGAACGTACATATTAACTCCGAGCGGCCCTACGACAAATCTCTTCAGAAGAAATGCATTACTTTTTGGGCTGTTCAACAGGCTCTCCTTTTCCTACCGCCATGGTCAGGCGCGGAGCTTCTTCCTCCTCAGTATTTTTTCTCAGACTATCCCTGACCTTGCTATAACAAAAATCTCTTTTTATAGCCCTGTCTTCCCGTTCTATAAGGCTCCTGACATAATCCTTATTTGCAAAACTCAGATCGCCCCGGTATATTATCTCTTTTGCGTATTCCATCTTTTCTACATGAGGCTGCATCTCTTCTGCTTTAGAAGGTATCAGAATGTTCTGCAGATCTTTAAGATGTCCCGTTGCTTCTTCGATCGCGCGCACATCTTTTTTATGGTTCTGACCGACATACTGCATAAGCTCCGCCTGCCATGATTCCCAGTAAGCAAAATGCTGTTTGTAAAGTTCAGGTGACGGCTTCTTTGTATATTTTTTAAGCTGATAAAAACGAGGCTTCTTGACCACGTTCTTTTTTTTGCGTGTAAACTTTCTCTGCACAGCATCGCATCCGGTCAGATTCACCGTAAGAATAATTATTATTAGAGCCAGAATCCATTTCTTCATCAATTGCTCCTTATCTGAATAGCTTTTTAAATCCTTCTTCGTCTATTATTTTCACGCCTAGAACCTTAGCCCTTTCCAGCTTTGACCCAGCTTCCTCTCCGGCTACAAGAAAATCTGTATTCTTACTCACACTCGACGATGGCGAACCACCGGCATTCCTGACAGCATCTTCGGCGTCGTGCCTTGAAAAAGTCTTCAGAGTTCCTGTTATGACCACTGTTTTTCCCGCAAGCGGACCCGGGCTTATTTTTTTAACTTCGCCGGTCATCTTCAGGCCGGCATCTTTTATTTTTTTAAGTATTGCGAGATTCTCCTTGCTCTGAAAAAAAATATAAACGGATTCTGCCATGACCGGCCCCATCTCCGGGACATTAATAAGCTCTTCTTGGGAAGACAACTGAAGCTTCTCTATCGATCCGAAATGATTGGCAAGCACCCATGCAGTATGTTCACCTATATGGCGTATACCAAGGCCATATATCAGACGATACAGGTCGCGGCTCTTGCTCGCTTCTATTGCACCCATAAGATTTGACGCGCTCTTGGCGGCCATCCTTTCAAGATTCTTCACATCGTCAAATTTCAGGTAATATATATCGCCATAATCTTTTATAAGACCTTTATCGACCAGCTGGTTTACTATGGCATCACCCATATTCTCAATATCCATTGCATCTCTGGAAGCAAAATGAAGCACTGCCTCTTTTATCTGGGCGGGACATCCTATATTTTCGCACCTCAGGGCAACTTCCTCGTGGACCCGGGCCAATTTCGAACCGCAGGCAGGGCATTTTACGGGAACTACAAATTCTCTTTCCCTGCCGGTTCTCTTCTCTTTCGCAACGCTGATAACTTTCGGAATTATTTCGCCTGATTTTTCCACATAAACCCGATCGCCTATCTTTACGTCCAGCCTCGCTATCTCGTCAAAATTGTGAAGGCTTGCCCTTGAGACGGTAGTCCCGGATAGATGGACAGGCTCCAGAATAGCCACCGGAGTGATCGCACCCGTCCTGCCGACACCTACAATTATATCCTTCACTTCGGTCAGAGCCTTTTCAGCTGGAAATTTATAGGCGATGGCCCAGCGCGGGCTCTTTGAGGTAGCGCCCAGCCGCTTCTCCTGGTCCAGATCATTTACTTTAAGCACCATCCCGTCTATTTCAAAATCCAGCTTATATCTTTTGTCTTCAAATGAATTGCAATATTCAATAGCCTCTTCCGCGGTTTTGCAGATTTTGTAATGAGGATTAACTCTAAAGCCCGCCGTCTTAAGATATTCAAGGACTTCGGCATGTGTCCGGAAAGCTTTTCCTTTATAATAACCTGTGCCCCAGATATATATAT
>JBAYMS010000024.1:0-21849 GCA_041663425.1 Candidatus Omnitrophota bacterium | reverse complement strand
CCAGCTCCGACGCATAGCCACAGCACGGTTTAACCTCACCCGACGGCTAAACGAAGAAGACGTTACCCGGCTCTTTGCACATATCGTCCTTAAACCATTTGCCATCCCACGGATCCTTAAGCCGGCCCGCCCTGCCAACAGGGGAAAGTTCTATGCTGTCAATTTTAAGAAAAAGTCCTTCCGAAGATATTCTGGGATGAGTTGTACCAAAACCTACGAGGCGGGCACCAAGCAACTTTGCCAGACCTTCCAGCTTCCGCTTAGTCAGTGCATCCTGTCCGGTAACGTAAACTAAAGATACAATATCCGGCCTCCGCCATATCCTGATCGCGCATTTTATAAACACAGCCAGCTTCCGCAGGTTCTGCCGGTGATATGCATCAACGCTCAAACATATGGAACCATCGTATCCGGCATCAAATAATTTTTTAAGCTTACACTCCAGATCGCGAGCATCTTTATACCATACACCATTCGTCACAATTCTGGAAAAGAGGAACCCTTCTTTAACGGCAAGCCGGGTGATTGAAATCAGAAAATCACTACGGAGAAACGGTTCACCTCCGGTAAACCCCAGTCTTTTAACACCATTTTTTTTGCAGTCAATAAGAAATTTTTCAGCAACTGTTACCGGTAAGGAAGTATGCGATCTGGGACTATTACAATGAGGACAGGCAAGATTACATCTGGCAGTAGGAGAAAATAAAATTTCCTCGTGGCGGAACGCCATATATTTTAATAATTTTCAGCAAGAAGTTCGTAGAAAGCCTGAGGGTGCCTGCACGCAGGACACTCTTTCGGAGCCTCCGCGCCTTCGTAAATATAGCCGCAGTTTATGCAGTGCCATTTGACGGAGCCGCTCTTTTTAAACACCTTCTTGTCGGCAATATTCTGGATAAACTTTCTGTAGCGCGACTCATGGAACTGCTCTACCTTCGCTATCTGTTCGAACGACCTGGCAACCTCAGGGAATCCTTCATCTTTAGCGATCTTGGCGAAATCGGCATATAGCGTGGTCCATTCCATTTTTTCACCGGCCGCCGCAGCTTCCAGATTAGACTTTGTATCGGATATCTTTCCGGCTGGATATGCCGCCGTTATCGTAGCTTCACCGCCTTCTAAATATTTAAAGAATACCTTCGCATGTTCTTTTTCATTCTCAGCGGTCTCAGCAAATATGTTCGCTATCTGCTCGAAACCTTCCTTGCGCGCCGCACTTGCAAAATATGTATACCTGTTCCTCGCCTGCGATTCTCCGGCAAATGAAGCAAGCAAATTCTTTTCCGTCTGAGTGCCTATAATAGATTTAGCCATTTTTATACCGCTCCATTTGTTTGCAATAAAGCCTGGACATCCTGACAATTACCGACATTCCTGACTTCCAGTTTATTGTCTATCTTTTTGAGCAGGCCTTTGAGAACCTGGCCCGGACCTATCTCAATAAACGATTTCACTCCGCTAGAGGCAACCAGTTTTATAGATTCCTCCCAAAGAGTTTTCGAATTTACCTGCATAATAAGGTTATTCTTTATTGCAACCGGGTCACTCTGCAGCTTCGCATCCACGTTGCTGATAAATGACAGAACCGGCTGGGTTATCTGCACCTTTTCAATATAATCTTTAAGCTTATCGCGGGCAGACGTCATTAAGGAAGAATGGAACGGTCCGCTGACCTCAAGCATCAGAACTCTTTTTGCCCCCTTCTCCTTCGCAAGACCTGCAAATAATTCTACATTATTAGTCTTTCCGGAAACGACCACCTGCCCCGGACAATTAAGATTTGCTATCTCGCAGCCTATCCCTTTACATAAAGCCTCGACGGAATTGACATCCATACCTATGACGCAAGCCATCTTGCCGGGATTTTTATTTGAAGCTTCTTCCATCAGTTCGCCGCGCTTCTTTACCAATATCAGTGCATCCTCAAACTTTATACTTCCCGCAGCCACCAGGGCGGTGTATTCGCCAAGGCTCAACCCCAGACTAAATTTGGGGGCGATCTGAGAATAAAACGATGATGATTCTAAAACCTTAAGAGCAGCGACACTAACCGTCAATATAGCGGGCTGGCTTATGCGCGTAGTAGACAGTTCTTCCTGAGGGCCTTCAAAACAAAGCTTCTTTATATCCATTTTCAGGATCTCGGCAGCCTTATCAAAAACTTCTTTTGCCTGTGGATAATTCTCGTAAAGGTCTTTCCCCATTCCTACGTATTGCGCGCCCTGCCCCGGAAATATTAACGCTGTCTCTACCATTCTATTACCATTGCCCCCCATGTAAGACCGCCGCCGAAGGCATCAAGAAGGATCTTCTGTCCTTTTTTTATCCTGCCTTCCTTTACTGCCTCCACAAGCGCAACAGCGCTTGATGCGGCCGACATATTGCCATATTTATCCAGATTCAGATATATCTTATCTGAAGTCAATCCCATCCTTTTAGCAACAGCATTCAGGATACGGGCATTAGCCTGATGAGGTATTACCAGGCTGATATCGCTTGCCTGCAGACCTAAAGGCTTTGTGGCTTCAAGAGCCGCATCCGCCATTACTTTAACCGCGTGCTTAAAAAGCTCCGAGCCATTCATCTTTATAAAATGCAGATTGCTTTCTATGCTCATTTTTGTCGCTGGTATCCTGGATCCGCCCGCGGGAAGCTTTATCAGATCCCCGGCTTTTCCATTGGCACCTAAATGAACTGACAGTATGCCTCCGGTTTCGACAGGTCCCAGCACAGCGGCACCTGCCCCATCTCCGAACAGCACGCAGGTATTCCTGTCCGTCCAGTCAGTTATCGCAGACAATTTCTCCGCCGCTATTACCAGAGCGTGTTTATACGCGCCGGAACTGATAAACTGATTCGCGATCGCCAGCCCGTAAATAAACCCGGAACAGGCAACGCTGACGTCAAACGCCGGCACCGTCCTGGCTCCGATCTTCTCCTGGACCAGACACGCTGTCGCGGGAAAAAACATATCGGGCGTAATGGTCGCTACTATTATCAGGTCGATATCCTCAGCTGTAAGATTGGCATCTTTAAGCGCTCTCTTAGCAGCCTCTGTAGCCATATCGCTGGTTGCTTCATCAGCCCTAGCTATACGGCGTTCTTTAATACCCGTCCGCGTAATTATCCACTCGTCGGTAGTATCGACCATTTTTTCAAGATCTTTATTCGTTAAAATCTTTTCGGGCAGATAAGAACCCAAACCTATAATACCTACTTTTTTATTTGTACACATATTTTTAATAACTCTCCAGCTCCTCGACGATATGTTTATTGACACCCTGCGTCATGAACTCTCCGGCAACCCTTATAGCATTTTTTATCGCTTTAGGATCTGATGATCCGTGGCTTATAATGCACCTGCCGTCAACGCCTAAAAGCGGTGCGCCGCCATATTCGCTGTAATCCATTTTTTTTCTCAGACCGTTAAATGCCGATCTCGCCAGAACAGCACCAACAGTAGCGATGACATTGGCTTTTATCTCTTTTTTGAGAAGTTTTACGATAGTGTCCACAACACTCTCAGAGACTTTAAGTATTACGTTCCCGACAAAGCCATCGCAGAGAACTATATCCGCTGTGCCTGCATAAATATCACGGCCTTCGATGTTACCGATAAAATTTAATTTTGATTCACTGAGAAGAGTGTGCGTTTCTTTGATAAAATCTGTACCCTTAGACTCCTCTTCCCCTACATTAAGAAGACCAACGGTCGGGTTTGGCTTATGCAGTATATACTTCGAATAAGCATCCGCCATAATACCATACTGCAAAAGATGAATAGGCTTCGGGTCTATATTCGCTCCCACATCAGTTATAACTGAAACGCCTTTCAGTGTTGGGATGCAGATCGCTATACCTGCCCTCTCTACGCCGGGAAGCAGCCGCAACGATAAAGTAGCAGCGCAAACTACTGCACCGGTATTACCTGCACTGACGAAACCATCAGCCTCATCCCGCTTCAGCATCTCCAGGCCCATCACTATTGACGACTTCCTCTTACGCCTGACAGATATAGCTGCCGGTTCGTGCATTTCAATGCGTTCAGGCGAGTGAATTATATTGATCTTTCCCCTGCCGCCGCCGCGTTTATCCAGCTCTGGTTTTATAAGAGCTTCGTCGCCCACAAGAATCAAATCGTAACCAAATTCCTCTACGGCCTGTATCGCACCCTGGACTTCAACCGCCGGCGCCATATCGCTGCCCATAGCATCGATTACTATTTTCACCTTGAACCCTCCTTAAGTAGAACTTATAGCCTGAAAATTACGGCTATTACTTCTTCTTTTCTTCTTTAGTCTCGATAACCAGAACCGGCTTACCGTTATAATATCCGCAATGCGGACATGCTCTGTGCGGCAGCCTTGCTTTTTTACAATGAGGACAGACAGAAAGGTTTGCGCCATAGAGCTTACTATTGCCGCCGCGCCTCTTATCTCTTCTCGATTTCGAATGTTTACGTTTTGGTAGTGCCATCGTTCCCCCTCTTTTTTATTATTTCATACGTATCACGCGCTATCAACAACTCTTCATTTGTCGGTATGACAAGAAATTTTGTCTTCGCGGAAACCACTCCTTTGAGTTCCCGGGAAATACGCTTAACTATCCACGGATTGTTTTCTCCGACACCAGCCGTAAACACTACGGCATCCAACCCTCCCATAACAGCCTGATACGCGCCTATATACTTCTTGATCCTGTAAATAAAAATTTCTATCGCTATCTTGCACCGCTGGGCCTGCTGCCCCTGTCCTTTCGCTCCCTTCAGGATGTCCCGCATATCATTACTCACGCCGGAAACGCCGAGAAGACCGCTCTCTTTATTAAGGATATCATTTACGCGTGCAAACGTCAGCTTTTCTTTTTCCAGAATATAAAGAACTGCTGCCGGATCGAGATTGCCGGAACGCGTTCCCATCAGCAAACCTTCCAGAGGCGTAAATCCCATCGATGTATCTACAGATTTGCCGCCGGACACAGCCGCCATACTGCAACCATTGCCCAGATGACAGGTTACTATTTTAAGAGCTCTAGCAGGACGACGCAACACCCTGGCAGCTTCTTCGGAAACAAACCTGTGACTGGTTCCATGAAAACCGTAACGCCTGATACCGTACTTTGTATAATATTTAAACGGTAAACCATATAAAAACGCCGCCTGCGGCATCGTCTGATGGAACGACGTATCGAAAACCGCTACCTGCGGAATACCCTTCAGAATTTCAGAACAAGCTCTTATACCTGAAAGCGACGGCGGATTATGCAGCGGCGCAAGTTCGCTGTATTTTTCTATCGACCGAATCACTCTTGGCCCCAGAAGGGTTGACTCTTTAAACTCTTCCCCTCCGTGCACAACCCTGTGACCTATTCCGCCGATATCATCAGGTGAATTTATTATACCGTATTTTTTCGCTATAAGCGTATCGACTATTATTTTTATAGCCGCACGATGGTCTCTGCAAACAACTTTTTTTTCGACAGCACCGTCACCATTACACTGATGCTTCAGACGTGAACGCGGCTGCCCTATGCGCTCAACCACACCCCGCGCTAAAGACAATCTCTTCTCAACATTGAACAGCTGATATTTTACCGATGAGCTGCCGCAATTAATAACCAGTATTACCATTACACCCTTACAGCTGTTATGGCAACAGCGTCAATTATGTCTTCCGCGCTGCATCCGCGGGACAAGTCGCTGGCCGGTTTGGAAAATCCCACTAGAAGCGGCCCTACGGCCCTGGCTTTAGCCAGCCTCTGAGTCAATTTATATGATATATTCCCGGAATTAAGGTCGGGAAATATTAATACGTTTGCCTTACCCGCCACATCACTGGCAGGGCATTTTATAGCTGCTACTTCGGGAACAATAGCGCTGTCGACCTGAAATTCACCGTCAACAAGTATGCCGGGAGAAGCTTCCCTTGCGCGCGATACGGCTTCTTTAACTTTTTCTACGAGCGGACCTTCCGCGCTTCCTTTGCTGGAATAGCTTAAGAAAGCAACTCTGGGGGTCTGCCCAGTTAATTTCCTGAAAAGTTCAGCATTAGATACGGCAATTCCGGAAAGCTGCCTTGCGTTCGGCTCCGGATTCACACCGCAATCGGCATATATAAAAGCACCCTTCTCCCCGTAAACAGAATCCGGCACCACCATAAGAAACGCTCCGGAAACGACACCTATATTCTTGTCGATCTTAAGACAACGAAGTGCTGCGCGCACAGTATCTGCCGTGGTATGATTTGCTCCAGCTACAAATCCGTCAGCCAGACCGCGCCGGACAAGCATAGTGCCAAACGTAAGATAATCTGTCCTCATCAGGTTTTTCGCTTCTTCCAGCGTAACCCCTTTAAGCTTTCTCAGCTCATAATATTCAGCCGCCACCTGATCTGTATCGCTATATTTTTTCGGATCAATTATCTCCAGATATTTCAAGTTCTTACTCTTTATTTTGCTTCTCAGACTGTCTTCGCCTATCAATGCTATTTTCGCGATCCCTTTATCGAGTATATACTCTAGAGCTTCCATAGTCCTGCTATCATCGCTCTCCGGAAGCACTATCGTCTTGCCGGCCTGTATGGCCTTATTTCTTATGTCGTCTATCAGCCCCACTTATTACCTCACATTTTTATCTTTCGGTTTCAATCAGGATTAGATCCTGAGCCGGCCGAAAGATTTAATTTTTTCATTAAAGCAACTTCGACATTTCTGGGAAGGAAATTTTTCACATCTGCGCCGAGCGAAGCAGCTTCTTTGATGAGCTTGCTCGATACATACGAGTAATCTTCATGCGGCATCATAAATATGGTTTCAATGTCGTCTGCCAGTTTTCTATTGGTAAGCGCCATCTGAAATTCATATTCAAAATCCGATATCATGCGAAGCCCCCGGATCATGACGTGAGAACCTTTTTCCTTAACATATTTTACAACCAGCCCGCCGAAATCATCTATCTCAACGTTCTTTATATCTTTAGTCGCGTCTTTAAGCATCTGCACTCTTTCGGGCACACTAAACAGCACACCCTTGGATTTGCTATGCGCAACAGCCACCACTACCCTATCGAATATCTTTGCAGCTCTTTTTATAAGATCTATGTGCCCATATGTTACGGGATCGAAGGTGCCTGGATATACTGCGGTTTTACCGGACATTATTTGCCTTTAAATTTAAAACTCAAAGCCCTTTAAACACCATCGTTTTTGGCTTTGAGCTTATGTTTATTCAACGGATTTCTTGAATATCGTTATTATAGTGTCCCCATACTTTCGTTCTTTTTCCGGGGTCAGGTTATTCAGTTCCGCCTCAAGACTATCAGCCTTAAAGTGCTCTACTACGATTAAACCTGTGGGGGACAATATATCATAATAGTCTATGTAAAGCAAGCACTTTTTGGCCATATCCTTATGGTATGGCGGGTCTAAAAATATAAGGTCGAACGTCTCCTCATCCCTATAAAGACGGTCGAGGACCATATAAGCACTCGACCTTAGCACGGTACGTCTAGACTCCGGTATATTAAGCGCTTCTATATTGGCTTCTATCGTTGCCAGGCATCGCGAATTATTCTCAACAAATGTGGCGTGATCAGCTCCCCGCGATAATGCTTCCAATCCATAAGCCCCGCTTCCGGCAAACAGGTCCAGCACTTTCTTGCCGTTAACATCTGCAAGGATATTAAACACCGCCTCCCGCACCCTGTCCTGGGTGGGACGCACCTCGGCGCCTTTGGGCATCTCTATTATCCTCGACCTGTATTCTCCGCCTATTATTCTCATAAGTTTCCCTTTACGCTATGTTTATAAGATCCAGTCTGCCCTTAAATCGCGAGGTCAGCCCTTCCTTCAGCTTCTGGTGATGCTCCTCCGATAAAACGGGATCTCTATCGATAACGGCAAAAGCCTCTTTTCTGGCACGCTCCATTATATCAAAATCTTTTAATATATTGCCGAATTTTATTTCAGGCAGGCCATGCTGCTTCGTACCAAAAAATTCTCCAGGGCCACGGATATCAAGGTCGTTCTCGGCTATCTCAAAACCGTCAAGGGTATTTTCAATGGCTTTAATGCGTTTCGCGGCGTCCTCAGTCTTTGGATCGGCGAGTAAAATACAGTAGGATTCGTGCTCTCCCCGACCGACGCGGCCGCGAAGCTGATGCAGCTGCGCCAGCCCGAAACTTTCGGCATTCTCTATGAGCATCACGGAGGCATTAGCCACATCGATACCGACCTCGATTACCACAGTAGAAACCAATATCTGGATCTTCCCTTTTTTAAATTCTTTCATTATTTTGTCTTTTTCCGGAACACTCATTTTGCCGTGTAGTAAACCAACCGTATAATCAGGGAAAATCTCCGCCTTAAGCTTTCCGAACATCTCTGTGGCCCCTTGCGCTTTGCTCCTTCCGCCCGACCCTTGCTTTATTAATGGACAAACTACGTATGCCTGACGCCCTTTCTCTATCTCTTCTTTAACAAAACTATATGCTTCAGACCTCTTATTTTCCTCAACCCAATATGTCTCTATAGGTTTGCGCCCTTTCGGCAGCTCACGTATCATTGAGATGTCAAGGTCTCCATACACCGTAAGGGCAAGCGTCCTTGGTATGGGCGTAGCGGTCATCACAAGTACATGCGGATTATACCCTTTCTGCTTAAGAATACCCCTTTGCGTCACCCCGAACTTATGCTGCTCGTCGACCACGGCCAGCCCCAGCTTGTTAAACTGGACCGACTCCTGTATGACAGAATGCGTTCCGACAACGATATCGGTCTTTCCACTCTTTATCTCTTCGGCCACGCCTCTTTTCTGCTCCTGGCTCATCCCGCCTATCAAAAGCGAAATATTGACGCCAAGCGGCATCAAAAGCTCACTCAATGCTATAAAATGCTGGCGCGCAAGAACTTCAGTCGGCGCCATTATAACACCCTGGAAGCCATTCTGCACGGTAAGTATAAGCGCATATGCAGCCACTATCGTCTTCCCGCTGCCGACATCGCCCTCGAGAAGACGGTTCATCGGCTTTCCCGCTGACATATCGCCCGATATATCGGCTATCGCTTTCTTCTGCCCTTCCGTAAATTCGAATGGGAGATTTTTTCTGAAAGAATCGACGAGCTCACCCGACAATTTATGCCCCAAACCCTTTTCACTTTCGCAGAAACGTTTTTTCTTAAGCGCCAGCGCAAGCTGAAGCATGAAAAATTCTTCAAATACTATACGCCTGTAAGCTTTTTCGAGATTTTCAAAAGTGGACGGGAAGTGAATATTATGCATGGCAAATTTTATATCTACGAGCTTTTCCCTAGCCAGAATATAGGTAGGCAATTTATCTGATAGGAATCTGCAATACTTTAACACGGCAGCATCAGCAAGGGCCCTGATATACTTTTGCGTTAATCCGCTAACGATCGAATATATCGGCACTATCCTGCCTATATGGATCGAGTCAGTATCTTCCCCCTCCAGAATTTCATACTCGGGCTGCAATATCTGAAGCTTATCGTGAAGCTCCACTTTGCCGTATAAAATTACCCTCTGCCCTTTTATGAAATAATCTTTCAGATAAGGCTGGTTAAACCATGTTGCGTGAATAAAGCCTGTGCTGTCTGTAACAGTAGCCTGAAAAAATCGCAGCCCTGATCGTGCGATCCGGCTGTTGCAGGCAACGATTTCACCTTCAATGGTATAGAATTCGCCGAGCTTCAAATCTTTTATAGACGTAAGATTGGACCTGTCTTCATACCTAAGAGGCAGATAATAGAGCATATCCACAGCCGTCTCTACACCAAGCTTCAGAAGAAGTTCCCCCTTCTTAGGTCCCACACCTTTGAAATACCGTATCGGAGTTTTTAATATGTCATTTTTCTCTTGCATATGATTATAACCTGTGTTACTATATCGACTCATTCCTTCGGCAAACTCAGGATATACCATGAGGAAGTCCGAAGCATCAAAATGGAGCAATAAAAATGTCAAAAATATGTTCAGTCTGCGGTAAAAAACCTGTAGCCGGAAGAACTATTGTCCGACGAGGTTTAGCTAAGAAAAAAGGCGGAGTTGGCCAAAAGATAACAGGTATAACGGCTCGCCGTTTTTTCCCTAACCTAAAGACCGTCAGAGCCATTGTAAACGGCACCCCGCAAAGAATCCGCGTTTGTGTCAAATGCCTCAAAGCAGGCAAAGTCGTAAAAGCAATTTAATTTTTTCGGCTTTCAGAAAAAAACGGATAACTAACGGCGGGTTCTTTTCGCTTTTTCGCGATTATTTTTCAGTGTATCGTTCAAAGCAATTTCTTGAGCGCGTTTTCCAGCTCTTCCATCTTAACAGGTTTCGATAGATAGTTTATCGCGCCCAAATTCTCTGCATCCATTTCGTACTCGGCTTCGGTTTTAGCGGTAAGCATTACTACGGGTATGGCTGCAGTGTAGGGATTGCCTTTAAGTTCCGTCAGCACCAAAAATCCGTTCATTCCCGGCATAACAAGATCTAGAAGTATGATGTCGGGCCTGTATTTTTTGGCCATTTCAAGGCCCGCCTTGCCGTCATTGCTGAATATAACATCATACCCCAGCGCCTCCAACCTCATCTTAACCATGTCAGTAAAATCGCGCTCATCGTCAATAAGCAATACTCTCTTAGCCATAATTTCACCTCAAACGTTATTTTATGTCTCTGAGTTCCAGCTGTATAGACTGAACGCCCTGCCAGTTATTTATTGACGGCACATAAGCAAGGTCCACGCCTGTGCCAGCTTTGGGCATATCAAGATTATTTTTAGTGAAAGTTACTGCTTCGCATGTTACGCCGCTTTCAGTAACCCAAAATTTAAAACCGGATTTCCCTATCTGTCTGGGCCCGTCTTTTATACGAAGATTGCGCGACGAAAGAACCGGCCTTGGATTCTCTGACCCAAACGGCGCTAAAGACTCTATCTCTTTTATAACTTCTTCGCTCAGCGTGCTCAGCGGCACATCCATCTCAATATCGAGCTTAGGGCTGAAAATACTCTCATCCGCATCGCCGGCGGCTTCCAGATTTATCTTTTCGGTAAATTCGGCTATCCGGTCCTTCTCGATCGTTATCCCACAGGCAGACTCATGCCCACCAAAACCTGCAAGCAGGTCCTTGCATCGAAGAAGGTATTCGAATAGATGGAACTGGTCTATACTCCTGCCAGATCCTTTACCCAGCTTGCCATCCAGAGATATGAGGATCGTGGGTCTATAAAACCTATCTGCAATTCGTGAGGCCACTATACCTATCACGCCGGGATGCCAATTTTCACCGGCCAGAACAATAACCTTATGATTTTTAAAATTGACTTCGCGCCCTACTTTCGCCAGAGCCTCTTCCAGTATCTTAGCCTCTATCTTCTGTCTGTTTCTGTTTTCAGTGCTTAGTATTTTGGCAAGTTCAGTGGCAGCAGCTGAATCTTTGTTGAGCAGCAGCTCTACGGCCTTCTGCGGAGAGCCTATCCTGCCCATTGCATTAATCCGCGGCCCAAGCACAAAACCTATGTGCCCAGCCGATATATTACCGTCAAGATTTGCAACATCCATAAGCGCTTTCAGCCCCACCCGCTCTCTTCTGTTGAGCTCATCCAGTCCATGCTTTGCCAGGATCCTATTCTCCCCTACAAGCGGTGCGATATCCGCAACCGTCCCCAGACTTACCAGATCCAGAAAATCTTCCGCAAAATGCGGCGTCCCGTCGTAAAGTGCTTTAACCAGCTTATACGCCAGCCCCACACCTGCAAGATGTTTAAAGGGATACTTACAGTCACTTTGAAGAGGATTGATGACAGCGCATGCTGCGGGAACCTTCGAATTTAAAATCTCATGATGGTCGGTTACAATAACATCTATTTTTAAAGCGGAGGCTTGTTCGATTTCCTTAAAAGAAGTTATACCGCAATCTACAGTGATTATAAGTGAGACGCCCAGCTTGTGAGCTTTTTTAATCGCGGAACCGTTAAGGCCATACCCTTCTTCTATACGGTTCGGAATATAGGTTTCAACTTTTGCGCCCAGAACTTTCAGGGCCGAATACAGGACAGTAACGCTGGTCATGCCATCTACGTCATAATCGCCGTAAACCAGTATAAGTTCGCCGCCGGAAATGGCTTTCCTTATTCTGAACACAGCCTTATCCATATCCTTTAAAAGAAATGGATTGTGGCATGACGCAAGTGAGCATTTCATGAAATCGAAAGCGCCTTCGACAGTCCTTATTCCACGGTTGAATAAAAGCTGGGCTGTGATTTTCGAAATATTGAGCGCCGATGAAAGATGATTCTGAATTTCGGGATCAGAATCCCTGACTCTCCAGATCTTTTGCACTTAAAGTCCTTACGCCTCAGCTTTGCTCAGTATAAACCCCGGGCAAAGGCAAAGGGCTTACCTTTTCGCGGCCACTCGCTTTTTGTGCCACGAAATAACCATTGGGCTTGCTATATAAACGGTTGAGTATACTCCGGCCAGAAAGCCTACGAATATGCAGAACGAAAAATCATTCAGCACAGCACCGCCAAATACGAGCAGGGCTATTACAGCAAGCATAGTAACGCCTGTAGTAAGCACTGTTCTGCCAAGCATCTGATTGACGCTCAAGTTTATTATCTCAGCCAATCCGCCCTTCTTGACGAGACGTAAATTCTCCCTGACACGATCATATATAACAACTGTATCGTTTATAGAGTAACCGGCTATCGTTAATAATGCCGCGACTATTGTCAGGTCAAACTGCCTGTGTGTAAGCGCCATAGCACCTACCGCAAAAAATACGTCGTGAATAAGGGCCAGGACACCTGCTATGCCGTATCTTAAATCAAACCTGAACATTACATAAACCATTATACCCGCAAGACCAAGCCCCAGACTTAGCAGCGCATTCTGTCTCAAATTCTTACCCACTGCCGGCCCGACCGTTTCAACTTTTAATAACTGGAACGGATTATCTTTTACATCCTTCCGGAATGCTTCCGAAAGCTTCGTTGTTATATCCGCCTGTGTCCTGACTATGATTTCTTTAGGATTGCCGTATTGCTGTATGGACGCATTGCCGTGCCCTATGTCTTTGAGAACGCTCCTCACCTCATCCATTTTAACAGGATTATCGAAAACATACTGCTGCAGCGTTCCTCCGGAGAAATCAACACCATAGTTTTTCTCGCCGCGCATCATAAAGAGAACTAATCCGGCCACTATAACTATTAGCGAAGCGATATAGCATATTTTTCTCTTTCCTATGAAATCAAAATTTGTCTGCGGGAAGAGGCGCATAAATCGCAGCTTCGAAAGATCGAATTGATCACACATAACCTCAAAGATAACCTTTGTACAAGCTACGGCAGTAAAAAGATTTGCTATCAACCCTATAGTAAGAGTAACGGCAAAACCTCTGATAGGGCCGGTTCCAAACTGGAATATAAGTGCAGCGGCTATTATTGTTGTTAAATTAGAATCGACGATCGCGGATAAAGCTCTATGGTATCCCGACGCTATTGATGCGCGTAAAGACTTTCCAAGCGCTAACTCTTCGCGCATACGCTCATATATAAGAACGTTCGCGTCTACCGACATACCAAGGGTCAATATCAAACCCGCGATACCCGGCAACGTCAATGTTCCTTTGAATAAGGACAGACATGCAAGTATTATAAGCATGTTCATTAGGACAGCGAAATTCGCTACCAGGCCCGCAAGCCTGTAATAGAAAAACATGAATAGAAGAACGAGTAATGTTCCTATCCAAGCTGCCCGAAGGCCGGTTTTTATCGAGTCGGCTCCAAGCAGAGGACCAACAGTTCTTTCTTCTTCCACTATAACAGGTGCAGGCAGCGCGCCGGCCCTCAATATAACCGAAAGATCATTTGCCTGCTCAACCGAGAAGTTGCCGGATATCTGGGCCTGCCCGGATGGTATCGCTTCGCGTATAACTGGTGCAGACACAACCTTACCATCAAGAACTATAGCCAGTCTCTTGCCTACGTTAGTGGCCGTTACGTTTGAGAAAATTTCTGCGCCCTTAGAATTAAGCGTCAGGGAAACATACGGCTCACCGAAACCGCGCGAGGAAAATTCTGTTTTAGCATTTACCAGCATATCGCCGGTTAAGCTTGCATCTTTCTCTAATAAAAGAGGTTCACGCCCCGCCCTTTCCCCTTCCAGATACTTCAATTCAAACCCTTCAACAGGCTCGTTATTTATCGCCTTTTTAAGAAGCTCTGCATTGTCAGATACTATCTTAAATTCTAGGTGAGCTGTCTTACCTATTAGCTCAAGAGCTCTTTCTCTGTCTGTAACACCGGGGAGCTGGACTATAATATTGTCTTTGCCCTGTCTCTGTATGGACATTTCACCGACACCGAACTGGTCAACCCTGTTCCTGATAATTTCCATAGCGCGCTCTACGGCATCCTTACGCGCGTCGACCGGCAATTTAGAAGTATCGACTTTGAGCACAACGTGCATACCGCCCTGAAGATCGAGACCTAAATTTATTTTGCCCTTCTGGATCACAGCACCGTCTTTATCTTTAATCGTAAACGGTGGCCATATCAGCCAAAGACACGCAACGGCAATCGCAATTATCCCTACCAGTTTCCACTGCTGAGCTCTGTTCATCCTGCAATACCTCCGGTTTACTGTTATATCTACCCTAGTCTGAAGTCTGACTAATTTATTATTTTCTTATACTGAAGCTTGTCTCTTCATGGTGGCAATGCTATTCTTCTGCACTTCTACTTTAACATTGTCATCAACTTTAAGCGTAACGCTATGATCTTTTACATTCACGATAGTTCCGTGAATACCGCCGGCAGTTATAACTTCATCATTCTTCTTCAATCCGGCTATCATCTTTTTGTGCGCATCCTGCTGTTTTTTTTGCGGCCTGATAAGAAGAAAGTAAAATATGACAAATATCAATATTATCGGTAATAGGTTAAATAACGGATTCGGCGCTGTATTCATTTTATTTCTCCTTTGGTTTGTTATACCTTTTTAAAAATTCATCTTTAAATCCGCCAAAACGGTCTTCCTTGATCGCCTTGCGGGACAATTGTATAAGCTTAACATAAAAGTGCAGATTATGCAACGAAACAAGTCTCAACCCCAGGATTTCCTGTGTATTGAATAGATGCCTTATATAAGCACGCGTATGGTTTCTACAGGCAAAGCACTCGCAAGTCTCATCTATTGGCCTGAAATCTTCTTTATACTCCGCGTTCCTGAGCTGAATATCGCCATCCCAGGTAAACGCCTGCCCATTTCTGCCATTTCTGGTAGGAATGACACAGTCAAACATATCAATACCGCTGGCGATTGCCTGTATTATATCGGGAGGAGTCCCTACCCCCATAAGATAACGGGCCTTATTTTCAGGTAAAAGAGGGGCGGTATATGCGGCAATTTCCTGTATCAAATGCTCCGGTTCTCCCACACTTACACCACCTATCGCATATCCGTCAAAGCCTATCCCGACAAGATCCTCAACTGCTTTTTTCCTTAGATCGAGATACGTGCTTCCCTGAACTATTCCAAATAATAACTGCCCTTTCGTTACCTGCCCCTCATCTCCTTTTGATTTAAAATATTCCCGCGCCCTTTTCGCCCATCGCGTAGTCAATGCCAGCGATTGCTCGACATAATCTCTTGCAGCCGGATAATGCACGCATTCGTCCAGAATCATCATAATATCACTGCCCAACGTCTGCTGTATGTCGATAGCCTTTTCGGGCGTGATAAAATGCTTTGACCCATCTATATGTGATGAAAACTCAGCGCCCTCATCACTCAGCTTACGCAAAGTCGCCAGGCTGAATATTTGGTAACCGCCGCTATCTGTTAATATCGGCCGGTCCCATCCTGAAAACTTATGCAATCCTCCAGCCTTTTTTATAATATCAAGCCCGGGCCGTAAGTAAAGATGATACGCATTCCCCAAAATTATCTCTGCGCTGCAGTCTTTCAACTCCTGCGTCGAGATAGCCTTCACGGTGCCCTGCGTCCCTACGGGCATATACACAGGCGTGTTTATCTGGCCGTGCGCCGTCTTAAGCATCCCGATCCTGGCCTTCGTCGTTTTGTCTTTGTGTATTAGTTTAAACATTATAGTATCAGCATTGAATCGCCATAGCTGAAAAATCTGTATTGCTCGGCGATCGCTTCTTTATATGCATCAAATATAAAATTCTTACCTGCAAACGCACTCACTAAAAGCATCAGAGTAGATTTGGGCAGATGAAAATTCGTGATAAGGTGGTCCACGATCTTAAATTTGTAACCCGGATAAATGAACATGTCTGTCTGCCCGCTGCGCTTTACAATATCCGGCGCGCAATATTCCAGCGTCCGCGTCGTTGTAGTTCCCACCGCAAACACTTTGCCGCCCGACTTCTTAGTCTCCACGATTGCCCGCGCTGTCTCTGCGGGCAACTCAAAATTCTCCCTATGCATTTTGTGCATTTCTATATCGTCAGTCTTTATCGGAGCAAAAGTTCCGTAATTTGTATGCAGCGTAACAAAGCCTACCCTCACCCCCACACCTTTGATCTTGTCCAGTAACTCGGGAGTAAAATGCAACCCCGCTGTCGGGCTCGCCGTAGCGCCGTCTTTTGCGCCGTAAACTGTCTGGTAGTTTTGCTTATCTGATTCCTCATCATTCCTATCAATATAAGGCGGTAGCGGCATGTGGCCTATCTCTGTCGCTATGTCTTCGACCGGCCTATTAAATTTTACCTGCCTTCCAATGTCTCCGCGCCCCATAACCTCAACTTCATCGCCGGACTCAAGGACAATCACCTCGCCGTCCTTAACACGCGCCCCCGGCTTTACAAGTGCTTCGCAAATAGGATATTTTGTTTCCAGTAAAAATATTTCGACTTTGCCGCCCGATGATCTCTTGCCGAATAGCCTGGCGGGAATGACCTTTGTGTTATTCAGAATAAGCAGATCGCCTGGATTGAAATACCCAAGGATGTCTTCGAATGTCTTATGTATGATCAATCGCGTCTTACGATCAAGCACCATCAACCGGCATCCGTCTCGTTTTTCGGAAGGATATTGCGCGATCAGCTCTTTAGGCAGGTTGTAATCAAATTCGGATAGTTTCATCTCAAAGCTTTATCTTGTCCATCGTAGATATTTCAGCACCGGGATAATAATGTTTTAGTATCTCATCAACCTTTTTACCTTTTTTTGCCATACCATAAGCCCCCCACTGGCACATTCCAACACCATGCCCCCATCCGATGCCCTGTATAACAAGCAGATCTGAACGCATTGACAGATCAAATTTAGCACTCCTGAGCTCGTTGGGCCCGAAGATCTGCCTGAAGTCCTTTCCCGTCAGCACAATGACCGTTCCAGCCGCATCTTTTATCTCGATTTTATCCACCCTGCCCGACTTATTTTTCGACAGGATCGCGACAGATGATATCCTGCCGATTTTGTAGCCATTATCTTTCAGCTTGTTCTCCAGATAAAATAACGGCACATCTTTCGTCCATCGGTAATGAGGCGAATTTGTGCAAAAAGTACAATCAACGCCTTTCAGCGGCGGCATGTCTACATTCCATAGGTTTGAGGCATCCTCAGTATACCCTCCGCAGGTAGCATGATAATACGCCGGGAAAATATCTCCTTTATAGGTCAATATCTCACCCCGCGTTTTATCCACAGCCATGGTTGTCGACCATTTCTCGGAAGTCCTCCCTCCATACACCTGAGAATATATATCGCTCCTGAGATCGTAAGGCTGATTTTTACTCTGCCGCACCTGCTGCAGTGCAAATGTCCTGGCAGCGATCGCCTGCGCCTTAAGAACCTCCATCGGCCATCGATGAGAAACTTCATGATAGAGCACTCCATACAGATACTCATCAAGCGGAAGACGGTTTACGACCATCAATTTACCGTTATCTTTTCTGATTATATCAATATTACCCCGGAATCTCCGGCCATCTACGTAAACATTTCCGTCGTATTCCACCTTAACATTGATCTCCGGCGTCTTGATTTCACGAGAACCCACCACTAGCCCTTCTTTGGTTCCGGAAACCCTGGCCGACAAAGACGGGCCATCCATAAGAAGCCTCTCGGGTTTATAGGCATATATACGGTAGTTGCCTTTTAATGATAAATTTATCGAATCCTTGTCGTCTATGATGCAGACCCTGACTATTGTCGGCGTCTGACCATCAACAGTAAAGGCCGTGGATGGGATAGCAACACACATAAAGAATACTGCGCTTATTAAAAATAATAACTTTTTCATCTTCGCCTCAATAGGATAAACACCACCGACAGTATCATCGAAATAATGATCGATGTCGTTATGGGAAAAAAGAACGTAAAATTGTTTTTCTGTATATGAATATCCCCGGGCAGCCTGCCAAACCACGATAGTTTACCGCCCAGGATAAAGAAGAGGCCAACTGTAATCAGCACAATACCTGCCAAAACAAAAACCCTGCCGATCAAATTCATTTCTAGCCGCTTTTCTTTTTCTCTATCTTTTCTTTCTCTGAAAATATGCATCCGCAATAATTCTGCAGATAGTAACCTTCGGCCTTTGCTTTCTTCTGGCCGTCCTTAAAACCAGTCCTGAAATCTTTATAATAAAATTTTAAGCCTGTCTTTGCGGCTATATCCTCGCATATCTTTTTTATAATTTCATGGTCCTGGTAGGGGCTTCCGAGAAGCGTCGTGGTAAAACCTTCAAAACCATTCTCCAGCGCAACCCTCGCCGTCTTTTCCAGGCGCAGCCACCAGCAGACCGGACACCTGTTTTTCGCGTCTTCATTGTCCGTAGTATACTGGAAAAATTTCTCTACTTCGTAATTGGCAGGAACAAGGTTATAGGATTCTTTTTTGGCGTGCTTTTCAACTTCACCTTTACGTTTTAAATACTCGGAGTAGAGATGTATATTGGGATTGTAAAAAAAAGCCGCAAACTTATGCCCTTCTTTTTTGATTTCTTCGACAGGATAAATTGCGCATGGCGCGCAGCACACATGTAATAGAATATTCATGATTATTATTTAAATAGCTCCTTTTGCTTTTCTTTTGCGCCCCCGGAAAAACCCATATGCTCATAGGCCTGGCGGGTCAATTCCCTCCCCCTGGGCGTTCTCTTTAAAAAACCAGCCTTCAGTAAAAACGGCTCAACCACATCCACAATAGTGTCGGGTTCCTCATTAAGCGTCGCGGCAATAGACTCTATTCCTACGGGGCCTCCCGCAAAAGAATTATACATTACGGTCATTACCTTCCTATCTATATTGTCCAGCCCCATCTTATCAATACCATGATTCTTAAGAGCTTCTTCGGTAGCGTCTGTGGTTATTTTACCGTCGCGCTTCACTTCTACCCAATCCCGGACGCGCCTCAGCAGCCTGTTCGCCACTCTCGGAGATCCTCTCGACCGCTTCCCGATCTCTTCCGCGGCATTCTTATCTATCGGTATATTGAGAAGTTTCGCGGAGCGTGTGATTATCTTAACCAGATCTTCAACCTCATAAAAATCTATGTGATGAAATATGCCGAACCTCGAACGAAGCGGTGCCGTAAGAAATCCTGCCCGCGTCGTCGCCCCTATCAAGGTAAAACGCTTCAGGTTAAATTTTATCGTCTTAGCATACGGCCCTTTATCGATGACAAAATCTATCTCAAAGTTTTCCATGGCGGGATAGATAAATTCTTCCACGATCTTGGACAGCCTGTGTATCTCATCAATAAACAATATGTCGCCGTCAGCAAGGTTTGTGAGTATTCCTATCAGATCTCCGGCCTTACTTATGGCAGGCCCGCTCGTAGCGGTTATTTTAGAACCCATCTCATTGGCAATAATATGCGCCAGGCTGGTTTTGCCAAGCCCTGGAGGTCCGGACAAAAGCGTATGCTCAACAGGCTCTCCTCGCTGCTTCGCCGCCTGTATCGAAACCTTGAGGTTCTCGACAAGCGTCTTCTGCCCGATGAAGTCTTCGAGTTTCGCAGGTCTTAAGGAGATATTTAATATCTGATCTTCATCCGTCTCCTGCGTCGTCAAGATCTTCTCTCTCTCAAATTCTTTTTTGACCATATTTCGCTACCCTTTACTGCCGGAGCCTCTATATACTTCGTTCAATATATCTTCACATGAAGAAATTTTAGAGTTACGCTTAAAAGCTTTGCTTATCATATCCTGTGCTTCATTCTTTTTATATTGCAGCTGCAGAAGAACGCTCAAAGCTTCTTCCTTTACATCTTCTTTGCCCGAAGGAGCTTCTCCGTCAAAATTATCCTGCATCAGCGCAAATTTCCCGACTTTACCCTGCAGCTTCGCGATTATTTCCCGCGCCTTCTGCTCACCTATGCCCGGCAGAGATCTCAGTAAAGCCATATCGCCCCTGTCTATAGCCGCTGCTATTACGGATATCGCCAAGGTTAACGCCCGGCATGCGGCTTTAGGGCCCACTCCGGATACGGTTATAAATTGTTCGAAAAAATCTTTTTCTATTTCATTCAGAAATCCCACCAGAACAGGGATAGCCTTTGATTGGTCCATCTGGTAATAATGGTAAGTTATCAGAGCAATATTCCCATCCGGAGACTTTGCCTTATCAACACCTTTCATCACAGAGGGCGGGATCATAACTTCGTAAGATATGCCATTTACATCTATTTCAAGGCTGGAGAGTTTTATTTTTTTTATCTTACCTGATATTTGAGATATCATTTTTTTTCTCGATATAACAGTAACTTATAGCCATGGCAAGCGCGTCGCTTACATCGACAGGCTCCGGAGGATCTTTAAGCTTCAACAGACTCTGAACCATTCTCTGCACCTGCTGCTTCGACGCATGCCCGTTGCCGGTAACTGCTTTCTTTATACGCGTTGATGGGTAATTTTTAAGCTCAACATCGAACTTACCGCAGACTAAACAAGCCATCGCCCTGGCGTGGCCCATAAGTATCGCGGTCGTCGGATGCTTATAGTGGGAATATATTTTTTCTAAGACGAGAACATCCGGTTTGTGCTCTTCGACTATCTTGGATATTTCATCAAATATCTTGGTGATCCTGTCCTGCACCGGCGTTCCCACCGTTGTCCTGATAACGCCCGCTTCGACAAGCTTAAACTTTTCTTCTTCGATGATGCCGTAGCCGGTTATCTGAAGCCCGGGATCTATCCCAAGTATCCGCATTATTCCTTCAATAAGTCATCCGGTATATCAAAATTAGCATAGACATGCTGGACGTCGTCATGTTCTTCCAGCCCCTCCACGAGGTCAATAACTTTCTTTGCTTCGTCACCCACTACTTTTACTGTAGATTTAGGCAATAACGTAATTTCCGCATCTTCGGTAGGTATCTTATTATCGTCGAGCGCTTTCTTTACTTTGAAGAAATCCGCAGGAGCAGTCTTTACAGCATAATTTTCTTCTTCGACAATAAGATCCTCAGCGCCTGCATCAAGCACTATGCTCATCAGCTTATCTTCGTCAATGGCCGATTTGCTGACTACAAAATAACCCTTCTTTTCGAACATCCAGCTTACCGAACCAGCTCCGGCCATGTTGCCGCCTTTTTTTGTAAATATGGTCCTGACTTCACTCGTTGTCCTGTTCCTGTTGTCGCTGACGCCTTCTACAAATATTGCAACACCGCCCGGGCCGTAACCTTCGAGCGCTATATCTTCATAACTGACACCTTCAAGCTCTCCAGTGCCCTTCTTTACTGCACGCTCAATATTGTCAGCCGGCATCGACGCTTCCTTTGCGCGCTCAATAGCCACCCTCAATCTCGGGTTAGTATCAGGCTTGCCGCCGCTTCTCGCAGCAACAGTTATTTCTTTGATAAGTTT
>JBAYMS010000023.1:0-22559 GCA_041663425.1 Candidatus Omnitrophota bacterium | reverse complement strand
GCGATCGTTGTCAGAGAGAATATTTTTAGGAAACTTGAAGGCGGTATAAATGCGCGTCTCGCGGCTATAAGCGGTACAAAAGAAGTACAGCTTGCCGTTATTGCCACAACCATGGTTGTGATATCGGTCTTTGCGCCGGTGGGAATGATGAGTGGCGTCTTAGGCACCTTCCTGAGGCAGTTTGGATTTACCATATGTTTTGCTATGTTGATATCGTTATTCGATTCGCTTACCATAGCGCCCATGTTGTCTACGTATTTAGCGATAAATGTGCATGGAGACGGCGATAAGAAAATGTCCATCTTTGGACGTATTAATAAAGCAGTTCTTACGCTTTTCGAGAACTTTTATGGATGGCTGGAAGCGATATATGGGCGTCTTCTAAGGATCATTGTTAGACATCAGCTTATCACTATAATTGCAAGTTTAGTTATATTTTTGATTTGCTGCGGCACTCTTTCAAAAGTCCCGTTTACTTTTATGCCGGAATCAAACAACGGACAACTTGCCGTAACGCTTGAACTTGCCCCTGGCGCCAGTCTTGACGCGATGAATAACGTCGGGACGCAAGCCGATGAAATAATTCATAAAAACGGCGAAGTGGAATTGACTGAGTTAAAAGTGGGTGGTAGTAATAATGAAGCTTATAAGGCTAGCATTTATGTAAAACTTAAAGCGGATAGGCCAAAATCAGTAACAACCGAATCTTTTAAAGCGAGAATTCGCGAACAGCTTGCGGTATTGGCATCGGCCAACCCAAAGGTTAACGACTACGATGCAACCGGTGGATCACAGACCCAGCCTCTCACTGTCAATCTTACATCGACCAGCCAAGAGGACTTAAACGAATATGCCCCAAAATTGATCGAACGTCTAAAAAACGACAAGAGATTGCGCGATGTCGATTCAAGTTATAGGCCGGGAAAACCCGAAACGCAGATAAAGACGAATCACGAGAAAGCCAAGATATATGGAATCAGTACCAAGACTCTCGGTAATGAGATTCGTTATCAGGTCGAGGGTGCTACACCTGCGAAATATCGCGAAAATGGTCAGGAGTATGATATCCGTGTCAGGTTACTTTCAGATCAGAGAGACTTAAGTCAGAATTATCAGGATATTTATATTCCAAATGTTAATGACAGGCTGATAAGGCTTACGGATGTTGCGGATATTAAAAAAGAGACCGGTGCAGCTACGATTCAACGACAGGATCGCGGCAGGTATATCGAGATCTCCGCAGCGTTAATGCCCGGAGTCGGTCTGGGTGATGTTTTAAAAGATGTCTCTGTCATCATTCAAAAAGAGCTTCCGCTTCCTCAGGGCATGAGAATGATGTATGCGGGCGAGTCGGAGAACTACCAGGAGATGATGAATTCCATGCTTATGGCGGTAGGGATGGGTATATTATTTATCTATCTTGTCCTTGCCAGTCTGTATGAATCATTTATCGTTCCATTCACTATAATGCTAGCTTTGCCTTTGGCTGTTTGCGGAGCATTTGTAGCGCTTTTTATTGCGAACAATACGATGAATATCTTCACCTTGCTTGGCATGATCATGTTACTAGGTGTCGCATGTAAAAATTCAATATTACTCGTTGATTATATAGGGCGTTTGATTAAGGAAGGTAAAGAGCAGTCGGATGCTATTATTACAGCATGTAAGATACGTTTACGGCCCATACTCATGACCTCTTTTGCGCTCATCGCAGGCATGATTCCGGTTGCAATAGGCTTTAATGCTTCATCGAGCCAAAGAACAAGTATGGGTGTGGCGATCATAGGAGGGCTTGTTAGCTCTACGCTACTGACGCTCATAGTCATTCCGGCGGTTTTTTCATATATTGACCGGTTCCAAAATTGGATTGGTAATATTATAGCGAAAATAGTTGGGTATACCGAACAGAATACCAAATGATTATTTAATTTTCTTTTGTGAAAATGCTAACCTATGTATTGCTAGAATGCCTCCAAAATAACAATGTCCGCCTTAACAGGGCGGACATTTTGGCGAGGAATAGACCTCTCAAATTAGCAAAATTCGCTTGTTTCAGCAGTAGCTGATCTATAATAGATACCTATATAAAGGAGGAACCGTACGTAAGTGAACTTGCGATTGTGCACGCTTTCGGATCGAAAATATAGCATGTGCTTGCTGGTTTCAGGCGCTGATAATATCAGCGCCTTTTTAATTTGATGGAAGGCTTGACGAGTTCCAAGGAGTATGGTATTATTAGCATATGCCAATAACTAAGAAGAAGGTATATGTCCAGGCCATGTAGATGCAGAAGAGTCAGGTGCTCTCCGGATACGAATTATTTCAAGCCACGAGGCATCTCTATGGATAAGCTGGAGGAAATAAAACTTACCTTGGATGAGCTAGAGGCTATAAGGCTTGCCGATTTTAATGGCCTATATCAGGAAGGTGCCGCTAAAAAAATGAATATCTCGCGGCAGACCTTCGGTAATATTATTAATTCCGCGCATAAAAAAATAGCAGATGTTTTATTGCACGCCAAAGCGCTTAAAATAGAGGGTGGGAATATTGAAAGGGTGGATTAAATGGATAACAGGACAAAGGAGATGTAAAATGAAACTATGTATTCCAACAGAAACAAATGAAGGCATGGGCGCGATGGCCTATGGTCATTTCGGTAGTGCTCCATATTTTACTATTGTCGATATAGAAAAGGATTCCGTTGAGATCATTAGTAACGCTAATCAGCACCATTCACACGGCATGTGTCAGCCGATGAGTGCATTAACAGGCAAGAAGATAGATGCAGTGGTTACCGGTGGAATGGGTGCCAGGGCGGTTCAAAAGCTTAACGAAGACGGTATTAAGGCTTATAGGGCTATACCGGGAACAGTTGCAGACATTGTCAGCCAATTTACAAAAGGCGGCCTCGAGGAGATAACCGTGCAGAATGCGTGCGCGCAGCACGGGTGCCACTAAACAATATTTAATGTAAATTAATTATATTTGGCAAGCCGGTTTCATACTGGCTTGCCTTTTATATTTATAGGGAAGCCATTATATGTTAAAATAAACACGAAAAAGCTAGTATTATCTAAACAGCACTACTTCAATTCTAAGAGAGGAATTATTGCATATGTATAAGCTGACACGTTATATTATTCTGATTCCTATTGTTGTCTCGTGCGCATACGGCTGTGAGTCTTATACGTATACGCAGCCGGTTGCCAACACTCTTTCAGTGGACAATGTGCCGATCGCTTACGCTATGTATGGCCGGGCAACTGATCCGACGGTGGTCTTTGTGCATGGATGGTGCTGTGACAGCCGGTACTGGTACAATCAAATCCCGTATTTTTCGAAGAAATACCGGGTAATCACCATCGACTTGGCTGGACACGGTAATTCCGGTTTTGGCAGAAAAGTTTATACTACAGAAGCGTTTGGCCAGGACGTGGCTGTAGTATTACGGAAGCTTGACGTGAAGAAAGCAGTATTGGTGGGCCACTCAATGGGAGGAGAGATAATTATATATGCGGCTAAGATCGCGCCTGAACGGGTTATCGGCCTGGTAGCTGTCGATACCCTTGAAGATATTGGGATGGTCTATCCGGATGAGGTAAAAAACAGTATCTATGAGCCGATCGCTGCGAATTTTGTTCCAGAGGCGCAGAAGTTTGTCCGTAGCATGTTTCCTGTTAATGCCGATAAGGAATTGATCAATGTGATTGCTTTGGATGTGTCATCGGCTCCGCAGGACGTGGCTTTGAGTTCGATGAAGGAATATTTCAAGGTATCGGGTCCGGAGCTGGTCAAGGGCCTCAAAGTGCCTCTTAAGAGTGTCAACGCTGACATGTGGCCCGTTAATGTAGATGGCAATAAGAAGCTTGTACCGTCGTATGAGATGGCGCTCATGAAAGGACATGGTCATTTTATTATGTTGGAAGCGCCGGATGAGTTTAATGTGTTGCTCGAGCGAATGATCAGTCATGTCCTTGCCGAGACAAAGCGATGAAGATGTGCCAAGATAGGACGCTTGTAAGATGACACTCAGCTACTACATGACATACTCTTCGATAGTTTTTTTGGCAACGGTAACGCCGGGGCCCAGTATGCTCTTGGCTATCAATCAAGGCGTCAAATACGGTGTCCGGCGCGTAATTCCGAGCGCTATAGGTAATGCCATAGGGAATTTGGTGATTGCATTTATTTCATTGGCAGGGTTAAAGGCGCTTCTTATGGTTTTTGGATCGATCTTTTCAATAATAAAAGTAGCGGGGGCATTTTATCTTTTATATATCGGCGCAAAACTTTTTTTTGAGAAAGTGCCTTCGGGCCATATAGCTGAAAGCATCATGCCGTTTGCGGGTGGAAAAACACGGTTGAAGCTATTTTGGGAGGGGTTTTTCATCGCCGTCGTGAACCCTAAAGGGATCCTGTTCTTCACGGCGCTCTTTCCGCAATTTATAGATATCTCAGAGGCTTCTGCGAACGAGTTCGCAGTTGTTTTTGTAACACTTGCTGGGATTGCATTCATCGGTTTTGTTTTATACGCGGCGTCGGCTTCAGGATTGAGAATACTATTCCATCTGCCATGGTTTAGGAAATCTTATAACTGTGCTACCGGAGCGGCTTTTATCGGATCCGGACTGGCTTTGGCCTTAGCCAAATCGGAAAAATAACGATGGATCCTATAATCGCCCGTGCTCAAGAAAACGATTTACCCGCAATCTTAGAATTGCAGAAGCTGGCGTTTCAGAGCGAAGCGCTTATTTATGGGGCGTGTGCTGTCTCGCCACTATCTCAAACTATGGAAAGTATAAAAAATGAATATCGGTCTAAAACTTTCCTTACAATGACTTTAAACGGACGCCTGGTTGGTTCTATCCGGGCGTCGGAGACTGCCGGCGTTTGTTGTCTCGAAAAGCTGGTGGTGCATCCTATCGTCCAGGACCGCGGGTTTGGCGGACAGCTGATCGATGCGGCGGAGCGGGTATTCTCATCCGCGAAAAAATACGAGCTGATGACCGGACAGAAAAGTGAAAAAAATATCCATCTCTACACTAAACATGGCTATAGGATAGTCCGCGAAGAGGCTGCTTCCGGCGGCACGGTTATGGTGTGGATGGAAAAGGCGGGAGAATAATAGTATGGGTAAGGCTGAAGATGCGGTTTTGATGTTTAAAGAAGGTTATAGATATTGTACCGTCTGAGAATTCAAACCTTCAACGTGTCCCCAGTTCTAAGATTGAACCTGTCCCCATGGATCTAATAAAGATGTTTTATCGGTCATATTCCTCTCTTTATAGCTGGACCATTCGTAGTACATGAGATTGTTTGCAACCCCGCTCCTCAAAGGATTGTTTTCTATGTATTCTGCGCATTGCAATAAGTATAAGCCTTTTAGAATAGGCTTGCTTATGAACCTGCCTTGCCATAGATGTCCCACCTTATTGTATTTCATATTAAAATATGCGGTGAAGCCCCTGCTTACCCAATGCATGAAATTTGATATATTTTTTGCGTTGGACGGTTCTATTAATAAATGTACGTGGTTATGCATAAGGCAGTATGCATAAATCGAAATAAGGTACTTCCTTTTTGCTTTTCTTACTATATGCAGATATTTCTCAAAGTCTTGGTCATCCAGGAAAATGATTTGTTTTTGATTTCCCCTGGTGATAATATGATAACAAGCGTGATCAATGTATAGTCTGTTCGATCTGGGCATTTTGCACCTCCTATATATAAAGACGGGAAAAGTGGTGGTTTTGTTGCAAAGTATTTTAAAATAGTTTGATAGGGGACAGCTTAAAGGTTGAAGTTTGGACCAGGTTAAAGGTTTAAATTCTCAGACGGTACAATATGTATATAAGCCGATTCAGAGAACGAAGGCATGGCCTATTATAGGTACTATTTTGCTCGCGTTATTTTTAGTGCTCGAATATTTTTATTTATTCGGCTATTGGCGAATAGTTATCGAAGGCGTTCTAATATTGACGTTTGTCTTATTAGCGTTAATAGAAATTAGAAAGTAGTAGTGGAAAGATGCATATGTCAGGACCTATTATAGGATATTTGTTAACAGGGTTTATAGCTATATGCGGTATGTTTCTTGTACGATTTCAATACGCTCGAGACAAGAAAAATCTTTTGCGACTTGCGGAAGAGCTTGGCGCAAAGTTACAGAAAAACGAGTCGCTAATAAATGCTAAAATCCTCGTTTTGGGACAACCTGCTTTAACGGTTAGTGGAGATTATAAAGGATATAATTTCAATATCTCGCTTTTTGACCAGGGTTATGGAATTTACGGCAGGCATGGATATCTGATAAAGAGCGCCGGGGATAAGCAGTTGTGTTCTTTAAGGGCCAATAGAAAATATTTATTAGGTGATGGAATAGATTATTATGCTCTTAAAGCAGGTAAACTTTATGGCAGAGAGGTTAGTATAAAAAACGTAAAGGCGGTTATAAAATCCAGCAATCATATCGTAGTGGATGATTTGATAAATAATGAGAAAATGGCAGGAGTTATAGGCGTATTGCTGAAGCGCTCAGTGATAGTCAGCGTAATAGATAAAGAGGTTTCGCTTAGATGTAGAGGGCTACGCCGTCTGACTGTGCAACAAATTATTGAAATAATGGATGCAATGGTTGCCCTCGCTGATTTTACTTCGAAGTATAAATGTGAAAATTTTTTCGGCGAAGACCCCATTAAAAATCCCAAGAAATTCGGATGGCTAATAACTCTTCCAATAATAATTTTTATTATATCCGTTTTCGCATATTTAATGATATTTGTTTTACCGAATTTTAAATAAGCATGTAGCGCACTCTTAAAAATAGTGATTAGGGATGGTTATTGCAGAAATCTCAGACCTGTCTCTGAGTACAGGCTAAAAATTAAATATCATACGGTATAAGGACATTTTATGAGTAAAAAAGTATTTATAAGAACCTTCGGTTGACCGTTGGTTACAGTATTACAGACTGATTGTACATTTTTTAGATGATGTATATAATATCGTTTAGTGCTTTACTCATAATGAGTTACGAGAATTAAGGGTAGGGGAGCCGTACGTAAGTGAAAAGTAGTTATTATAAGTCTATGATGGAAAATGGATAAATGGCTATAAGAAAACAAATATCAGGTACAACTGAAGCCGATATTTTGCTTCAAAGTCGTCGAAGATGCTGTGTATGTTTTGGATTGCATCGTGATGATAGTACAAAGAGAGGGCAAATTGCGCATTTAGATGGTAACCCAGAGAATGACAATCTAGATAATCTTGTTTTTCTATGTTTTGATCATCATGACGAGTTTGATAGTAGTACAAGCCAGAGCAAGGGCTTAACAATCGAAGAGGTTAGAAGGTATCGAGAAGAACTCTATTCTAATTATGAGGACTGGAATGTTAGGAAAACACCTCAGTATTTATTAAATTTTCTGGCATCGACAATTGATAATGAAGCCATTGCGGATGCCGCAGTAAAGGTGCCGCCAGTTTTTTATAGAGAGGATCTCGCATATGAAGTTTTAACAAAAAAAGAATTGTCATCATGTGATGGAGATATTTATATCCCGTGGTTAGTAACTTTAGATAGTTACACATCATGGGGATTGCTGACATACGAAGAAGAGGAAAGTGAGGAAGATGGTTTTAAAACCGTATATATTAAAATCAATCATAAGCCAATCTGCGAAGAAATAGCGAAAATAGTAATAAAGCGTAAAGAAGGACACGAGAAGAAATAATTTTTTAGTACGATTTGTCGTTTTGGTATTACCCAGTGGTACAGAATAGTTCTGCTATCGCACTAAAGATGGGCGATTGTAATTTTAAAGAAGCAGGGATTGGATCGATATGTGTAAAACAGGGCTATTCCAGAAAGGGGCACCCTAGAAATCTTGGGCGGCACCTCGTGGGATGGCCCGTAATAAATAGGTACATAGATGAATAAAAGAAAGTTCATTTTAAAAAAATCAGAGTTTTGTTTTTGGATTCCGGTGCGTTCGATATTTATTTTAAAAGATGAATTTCCAAAAAATAGTCTTACAGAATTCTGTGCTGAAATCAAAAAATTGAATAATGAGTTAAAATTTAATATTGAAGGTTGTTTTGACGTGAGCGTTAATGTTGAATTTCCTAAAGAGGTTAGGGCTGATTTAGAGGAACGCTTATGTTTAAAAGATTTTAATCCCTATACCTTTATATTATTTAAATTCTGCGTAAACATTGATTCGCGAATGCATAATTTTTTTGAAGGAAACACAAGTAAGCCTGCTATAGTTAGTCTTGAAAACATTGTTTATGTGATCGAAGATACTATCTCAGATTTATTTTATGATTTTATGTTTAAATTAATTATGTGCTCAGTTGTTGCTAAACCGGGTGGAATATGTTGCGGAACCGTGACTCTCTATATTAACGATATATTTATAAAAGATTTTCCTGGATTCCATGTTGAATTCGCAGGAATTCACAAAAAATCAAAAGATTTAGACTGGCCCCATCTTTGTAGACTGCCCATTCAGAAAGTATGGGATTGGGCAGAAAAAATCCCTGGGTTTTTAGAATCAAAGTCAGAGACTTCTCTCGGGAGAGCTATGGCTGCTTTCTCATATTTATTCTCATCTTTATATGAAAGCGATGCTAAATTAGGTATTTTTTGGGCTGTTATGGCATTAGAGGCGATTTATTGTAATAGCAATACTGGTTTAAAGGAGCAATTATTTTCTAAGGCCGAGACTATTTTAGGTAAAATTGAAAAAGATAAAAAAATAATTACTTCTATTTATGATTATCGCTCAAAAATTATTCACGGCAGATACGATTTTTCTTATCAGCATTCCGCGGATTTTAGAGATCAAGAGAAAGAAGGTAAAGATTACTATGATTCTTACGAAATTGCTGTAGCTATGCTTATTGGAACCTTTCAATATATGGTTGAGCATGATATTTATGAATTAAATTTTAAATATGCTCTTACGAATAAAGGAGCCAATATTTAAACGTCAGTTACTCTGTGGATAACTTTATGAAGAAAAATAAGCCCAGTCTGTACATAAAAACTTTTGGTTGTCAGATGAACGCGCGGGATTCGGAATATGTGATGGGGATCCTCCTCGATCGCGGATTCCGGAAGGCGGAAGCGCTCGAAGACGCCGACGTCATCATCTTTAACTCCTGCTCGGTGCGCCAACACGCCGAGGATAAGCTGTTCAGCAACATCGGCAGCCTTTGGAAACTCAAGAAGAGGAAGCCGGGCCTGGTGATCGGGCTTATGGGATGCACGGCGCAACGTTATAAAGACGCTTCGTTTGAACACGCGCCGCTCCTCGATTTTGTATGCGGAACGGGCAACGAGAGCGACATACCTAAGATCGTTGAAGAGATATTGGAAGACAGATGCCGGATGGTCGCCGCGGACAAAGTTAATGAAAAAAAACGGGAGAGCTTTCCCGCTTATCGCGAGGGAGAATTTAAAACATTTGTTTCGATAGGCGAAGGATGTAATAATTTCTGTTCATACTGCATAGTGCCTTATGTGCGTGGACGGGAGAGGTCGCGTGAGGCCAAAGATATTGTCAGGGAAATAACGGATCTGGCCGGGCGGGGTTTCAAAGAAGTGACGCTTCTCGGGCAGAATGTAAATTCGTACAAGGGCGCAGGCAAGGGAGGCCCAGGTGCCGGCTTTATAAAATTACTCGGAGAGATCAACGAGATAAATGGAATCGAGCGGATAAGATTTATGACAAGTCATCCGAAAGACGCATCTGCCGAGTTATTTAAGGCTATGAGAGACATCAGTAAAGTGTGCGGGCATCTGCATCTGCCGCTCCAGTCAGGTTCTGACAGGATCCTGAAGTTGATGAACCGGAAATATACCCAGAAGAAATATTTAAAACTGGTCGAGGATTACAGGAAGATATTGCCGCAGGGGGCCATCACTACCGATATAATATTGGGTTTCCCTTCGGAAACTGACAAAGATTTTAAAGAAACGGTTAAGGTTATGGAGAAGGCCTGTTTTGACAGTGCGTATACCTTCCAATATTCACCCAGGCCGCCTGCGAAGTCCTGCAAATTAAAGGATGACGTAACGGAGCTGGTAAAAGATAAAAGATTGAAGACTATTATGGATATTCAGTGTAAAATATCAGAAGCGCGTAATGTGCCGCTGGTGGGAGAGGTTGTGGAGATCCTGGCCGAAGGACGTGCCAAGGACCAGCATAAACTTACCGGCAGGACGCGGACAAATAAAATAACGGTTTTTGACGGGAATGCGCGTCTGATAGGGAAATTGGTTAGTGTTAAGATAGAATCTGTTACTCCGTACGCATTGAAAGGGAAAATTGCATGAACAAATTAAGATTCTTTACCGTTTTCATTTTTTCGTTACTTGTAACCTGCAGCCTGCAGCTTGCGTCTTCATATGCCGAATCCGATATTCTGGCTGTTGAAAAACCTTTTCTTGAAGGGCGTTATGATCGTGCCGCATATGAAGCGAAGCGCATGATCGATGAGCGATGCAGGATGAGGCATGAAGTTTATTATATAAAAGGATTGAGTGAACTTAAGCTGGGAAGGTATAAAGACGCAAGGCAAAGTTTTGGTGAAATCGTATCGCGATATCCAAAATCTGAAAGAGCTTTTGACGCATATGCCGGAATAGGGGATTCCTATTTCCTCGAAGGTAATATGGAAAGCGCTTTGAAAGCTTACGCTGAAGCAAAGACAAGGTTCCCGTCCGATAAAAATGCAGTCATGATAGATTCGCGTATTAATGACTGCCGTGCGAAGGGCGTTTCGCCTTTACCTCCGGCAATTACCGGTAATAATGCGGCAGAGATCGAGGATGTGAGAATCATCCCGGACAGGATCCCTCAAAATGAATCGAAAGGCTTCATATCCGTCCAGGCCGGATGTTTTAAGAACCACCGCAACGCTGAAAAATTTTCTGTCCGGCTCAAGAGCGCCGGCTACGAAAGCTATGTTGAACTTCCGCTTGCCTCCGGCGACAATCTGTATCGCGTAAAAGTGGGCAGGTTTAAAACACGCAATGAGGCTGAGTCTATCGCTACGAAACTTAACAGGGACGGCTACAGGACCAAGATATGCGATGACAGCACCTGCCAATAGCATAATTTTTATAGTCGGGCCGACAGCTATAGGAAAGACGAACCTTGCCGTAGGATTGGCAAGGCGCATTAAAGGGGAGATCGTCTCGGCAGATTCGATGCAGATCTATAAAGGCATGAAGATCTTGAGTCAGGCGCCGACCCGGAAAGAGAAGTCTGAAGCCCGTCATCATCTCGTCGAACTGCTGGATCCGCAAAAAGAATATAGCGTTGCGATGTTCATAAAGAAGGCGTCCTCAGCGATAATCTCGATAATAAGTAAGAAAAAAATACCTATAGTAGTTGGCGGCAGCGGACTTTATATAAAAGGCCTTGTCGACGGACTTTTCCCATCGCCTGAAGCTGACATGAAATTCCGCAGGCGGATGGCTTTATTTGCCAAAAAATACGGACAGAAAAAACTATACGCAAAATTGGTGCGTATCGATCCGGACGCAGCTGAAAAAATACATCCCAATGACCTGCGCCGTATCATCCGGGCTCTCGAGATCCAGTATACTACCGGTAAAACTATGACAGAGCTCAAGGCCTCGACCAGAGGATTAAAAGACCGTTATGATATAAAAATGTTCGGGCTTATCCGTCCCAGAGAAGAGATGTATTCGCTGATAGATGCGCGTGTAGATAAAATGTTCCGCGGCAGAGTTGTCGCTGAAGTGAAAAGGCTTAAGAAGAAAAAACTTTCAAAGACCGCCGCAGCTGTCTTGGGATTTAAAGAAATTTCCAGTTATCTCGACGGGCGATGCAGCCGCGAAGAGGCTGGGGAGCTTTTAAAGATGAATACCCGGCGTTTTGCCAAGCGTCAGCTGACATGGTTCCGTGCAAATAATAATATCAAATGGTTCGATACCGGGAAATTCGGCAACGCAGAAATAATTAAACTAATATCTAAAGAAGTGAGGTGAGTTGTATGGAAAAAGCGTTATTGGTTACTGTGGATCTGGGCAAGAGAGAGTCATGGACTGCTGAAGATAAGTCGGGCGAGCTCGCAGAGTTGGCAAAGTCCGCGGGAGCCAAGGTCATCAGGGAAGAGATAGTGAAGAGGCATGCGATATGCCCTGCAACTTTTATAGGTGAGGGCAAAGTTGAGGAGTTGGCGGCATTCTGTAAGGCGGAAGGTATAAAAATAGTGATTTTCAATAATGACCTGACGGGTACTCAGGCGAATAATCTTGCGGAAGCATTTGGAATAAAAGCGATAGACAGGACCCAGCTTATACTCGACATATTTGCCAGCCGCGCTCATTCCAATGAAGGCAAGGTGCAGGTCGAATTGGCGCAGCTGATGTACTTATTGCCGCGCCTGACGGGCAAGGGCGAAGAGCTCTCGCGTCTCGGAGGCGGTATAGGAACGAGGGGGCCGGGAGAGCAAAAGCTGGAGGTCGACAGGCGCAGGATACGATCGAGAATATCGAGGCTTAAAAGTGATCTTGACGGTTTAGAAAAGCGGCGGGATATGATGCGGAAGCGCCGCGAGAGGTTTGCGGTGCCGATGATCGCGATAGCCGGCTATACAAATGCCGGAAAGTCAACGCTATTAAACGCCCTCACTGGTTCCGACGTATCGGTGAAGGACAAGCTTTTTGCCACTCTCGATCCGACTGTCAGAAGATTCAGGATGCCGAGCGGACAGGAGACGTTGTTTGTAGATACTGTAGGTTTTATTACAGAGCTTCCTCACAACCTTATCGAAGCATTCAAGGCTACTCTCGAAGAGGTGGCTAACGCAGATATCATCCTGCACGTCGTGGATGCCAGTAATCTTAAGGCTATTGATCAGGCGCAGGCTGCCTATAAAGTTTTCGAGGAGATAGGCGCAGGGGCAAAACCCATCATAACCGTATTGAACAAGACTGATAAGGTTGTGGACCTTGATAGGATAGCCAAGCTCAAAGCTTATTTTAAAAATGCGGTAGCGATCTCGGCGCTTAAGAAGGAAGGGTTTGATAAACTTATCGATGCCATCCTCGTGTCCAAGTTCTGAAGTAGATTTTAGATACTTTTTTATTGACTTTTAGCACTCAAAGATGTAGAGTGCTAATTATGCAGAAAGAAGCCAAAACAAGACAGGCAGAGGTGCTTTCGCTCATCGTGAAGCATTATGTTGAGACGGCGGAGCCTGTCGGTTCAAGATATATAGCAAAAAAGCTGGGATTATCGAGTGCTACCATCAGAAATGTCATGTCCGATCTCGAGGAATCAGGCTATATAACTCATCCTCACACATCTGCGGGCAGGACGCCGACCGATAAAGGCTACCGTTATTACATCGAGTCGCTAATGCGGATTAAGAACGTCAATGATAACGTAGCAAAGTCTATAAAAGATGAATATGCTCTGTCGAGAAGGTCTTTAGAGGATGTCCTTGAGCGCACGAGCCACCTCATCTCAAATCTTACAAACTATGTCGGTGTCGCGCTTCTTTCAGAATACCACAAGCTGTATCTGGACGGGGCCAGCCATATTGTAGAGCAGCCCGAATTTAAAGACCTGAACAAGCTTTACCATATGCTGAAATGCCTCGAAGAAAAGAGCGACATTGTCGATCTTCTGTCGAGTGATCCGGAGTCAGGCCAGCTGACCATATATATAGGTAAAGAGAACCAGTTTAATTCTTTAAGTGAATGCAGTATCGTGACGCGCGGGTATAAAGTAAAAGGAAAGGTTTCGGGCAGGGTTGGTGTTATCGGGCCGAAACGCATGGTCTATGAGAAGGTGATTCCGACGGTCGAATATCTGGCCGATTCGGTTTCGGAACTTTTAGAGGAGATCATTTAAACTGTATGGGAAATAATAATAAAGAAAACAAGAACGGTAAGAATGATAAAACCAACGGCCAGGCGCAGGTGCCGGAAGCCGAAGAGATCATCCTTACTAAAAAAGAATACGAAGAGCTAAAAGCGAAAGCGGATGAGAGGGATAGTTATTTTGATAAATATGTCCGCGCGCATGCTGAGTTTGAGAATGCAAGAAAGAGGATCGAAAAGGATAAGATAGAATACTGCAAGTATGCCAACGAAGGTTTCCTGTTGGAGTTTCTGCCTATACTCGATAATCTTGAGATGGCCGAAAAGCATATAAAGGAGGCTAAAGATTTCAATGCCGTACGCGAGGGCGTTGACATGATACAGCTGCAGATGCAGAAATTTTTAAAAGATATAGGTGTGGAGCGGATAAAGGTGAACGGCGAGAAATTTGATCCGCATATGCATGATCCGATAGAAGTTGTGGAGTCGGACGAGAAAGATGATGGAAAAATTTTAGCGGAATTGAAATCAGGTTACAGGTTTAACGGCAGGCTGTTGAGGCCGGCATCGGTAAAGATAGCAAAGAAAAAAGAGGAGGGGAATAAATAGTATGGCAAAAATAATAGGCATAGACTTGGGAACATCAAATTCTGCGGCGGCTTATATGGAAGCGGGCCGTCCGGTCATCATACCGTCAGCTGAAGGCGCAGGAGTTGCGAGCGGAAAAGCGTTTCCGTCTTTCGTAGCGTTCACTAAAGACGGCCAGAGACTCGTCGGAGAACCGGCAAAGAGGCAGGCGTCGGTAAATCCCGAGGGCACGATATTCGCGGCCAAGCGCAAAATGGGAACCGATTACAAATACAATATTTTCGGAAAAGAATACACGCCCCAGCAGATATCGGCTTTCATATTGCAGAAGATCAAACAGGATGCGGAGAATTATCTGGGCGATACAGTGACGGATGTGGTTATAACCTGCCCGGCTTATTTCAACGACAACCAGCGCCAGGCGACAAAAGACGCAGGCGCTATAGCGGGATTGAATGTATTGAGGATAATAAACGAACCGACCGCTGCATGTCTGGCTTACGGGCTCGACAAGGCCGGTAAAGAACAGAAGATAATGGTATTTGACTTGGGCGGCGGCACCCTCGACGTCACTATCCTCGAAATGGGATGGGATGATGAGCATAAGGCTGCGACGTTTGAGGTAATATCGACGTCGGGCGATACGCAGCTCGGCGGAACGGATATGGATAACGCGCTTGTCGATTATATAGTAAATCAATTTAAACGCGACACCGGCATCGATCTGAAGAATGACAAGATGGCGATGCAGAGGGTCAGGGAAGCTGCGGAAAAGGCGAAGGTGGAATTATCGAGCACGCTTTCCACAGACCTTAACCTGCCGTTTATTACAGCGGACCAGACCGGGCCGAAGCACCTTGCTATGACGCTCAACAGGGCAAAGCTGGAAGATCTTATAAAGCCGATCATTACCAGGTGCCAGCATCCGCTTGACCAGGCGCTCTCTGACGCGAAACTTACACCGAAGAATATTGACAGAGTGATTTTGGTGGGCGGACCTACAAGGATGCCGATAGTCCAGAAATTCGTCGAAGATTTCGTCGGTAAAAAGATCGAACGCGGCGTTGATCCGATGGAATGCGTCGCTTTGGGCGCGGCAGTCCAGGCGGCCATCATAAAGGGCGATACTAAAGACGTCCTGCTTCTGGACGTCACACCGCTTTCTCTGGGTATCGAAACGCTCGGAGGTGTCTGCACAAAACTTATTGAGAGAAATACCACAGTTCCTACTAAGAAAAGCCAGACGTTCTCTACCGCTGCTGACAACCAGACGGCTGTTACTATCAGGGTTCTTCAGGGTGAACGTAAGATGGCCGATGATAACGTGGAACTGGGAAGGTTTGACCTTATGGGCATTCCTCCGGCACCGAGAGGCGTTCCTCAGATCGAAGTCACATTCGACATTGACCATAACGGTATCGTTCATGTCGGCGCAAAAGATCTCGGCACCGGCAAGGAGCAGTCGATAAAGATAACCGCATCCACGAAGCTTTCGAAAGAGGATATTGATAAGTTCGTCAAAGAGGCTGAAAAATTTGCCACCGAAGACGAAAAGAGAAAAGAACAGGTCGATCTCGTCAACCAGGCCGATACATTGGTATATGCGACCGAGAAGGCTCTGAAGGAATACGGCGACAAGGTAAGCCAGCAGGAGCGCGGCAATATCGAAGCGAAGATCAATGACCTGAAACAGGCGATGAAAGATAAAAACCCCGACAGGATCAAAAAAGAGACGGAAGAGCTTACAAAAGTTTCTCATAAGCTTGCCGAGGAAATATATAAGAAGACTCAGGAAAAAGGCGGACCCGGAGCAGGTGGGCCGGGTGCTGGCGGCGGACAAGGTCCGGGATATGGACCACAGGGCGGCCCTCAGCAGGAGCCTGAGACCGAGAAGCAGGGCGCGGGCGGTAAAGACGACGTCATCGACGCGGAATTTACGCCTGAGGACGACGATAAAAAGAAGAAGTAAAATTTTTCGCCACAGCGCTTAATGGCGCTGTGCCGAAGTGGTTCATAAGGACGTAAATTTTTGTTTTGAGCAGCGTATAGAAAAGGAAACGTTAACGGCATGGAGCAGGTATTAGGCTGGACGGCCACAATTTTATTTACTGTTTGCTACATACCGCAGATGATAAAGACGTATAGAACAAAGACGATCGATGGGTTGAGCTTCAGGCTGCTCTTTATTTCTATTATTGCGAATATTGTAGCGCTATGGTATGCGACACTGATCAAACAGCCGCCGCTTCAGATCAAGTATTTGCTCGCTATGGTTTTTCTCGGCGGATGTATTTATTTATACCTGAAAATATATTTTCAGAAAAAAGCTTAAAGGAATCTATGCTGCTGATCATCAGGAATAAAGTGGATGAAGGAGTCCGTGAGATAGTCTCTGCGGATCTTGGCGGATATACCAGAGTTGTGGTCGATGTCCGGCGGAAGATTTTAGCTGCGGGCGGAGAACTGCGCATCCATGGTAAAAAATTGCTGATGGAAGATGGCAGTAAACAGTCTGACTTGTGGGGCGGAAGCATAGATTTCAAGACGGGTGATATTAATTTTGACTCGGTGATAAATGTGCGCCCAAAAGATGGGAACAGAAGCCGTGAAGTTTTGGATAAAAAAATCCGAAAACAGATGGAATCCATAATTACAAATTTATTAGGCAGGGATTAAAGCGATTTAATGTAAAGGACACATGGGGACGAAACGCGATTATTATGAAATACTTGGAATATCAAAGTCGGCGAGTGCTGACGAGATAAAGAAGGCTTACAGAAATCTGGCTCTTAAGTATCACCCGGACAGAGTCCCGGCTGAAAGAAAAAAAGAGGCTGAGGAAAAATTTAAGGAAGTATCCGAGGCTTACGAAGTTCTCCTCGATCCGCAGAAGAAGGCGACTTACGACCAGTATGGACACGCAGGTGTTGACAGTTCGTTCAAGGGTGGCGGGTTTAACTGGCAGGACTTCCATCACTTCGACGATGTCAAGGATGTCTGGGGTGAATTTGATTTAAATGATTTGCTGAGGGGTTTCGGTTTCGGCTCGAATATGTTTACCGACTCGTTTGAGGAAGCTCAGGGACGGCGATACGGAAGCAGGAGAGGCTCGGATCTCGAATACAGGCTCGGGATAACATTTGAAGAGGCGGCGTTCGGAGCCGAGAAGACGATATCGATACCGCGCCATGAAGCATGCGAAGTATGCGGCGGAACTGGTGCGAAGCCCGGATCAAAGACGGAGCGGTGCCCGGATTGCGGTGGACGCGGCAAGGTGAGTACGTCGAGCGGGTTTTTCAACGTGATCAGGACGTGTCAGAGATGCGGCGGCGAAGGCAGCATAATAAAAACACCATGCAGCGCATGCGGCGGCAGAGGAAGAATAAAGACGAAACGCAACATAAAGGTAAAGATACCGGCCGGCGTTGATACAGGATCGCGCCTCAGGATACACGGAGAAGGTGAGGCCGGGGAGAAAGGTGCCAAGCCCGGAGACCTTTACCTCCTCCTGGAAGTGGAGCCGCATGAAATATTTGAGCGCCACGGCTACGATGTATACTGCGAAGTTCCGATCAGTTTTGTTATAGCCTCACTGGGCGGGGAAGTGGAAGTCCCGACCCTCGAAGGCAGGATAATGATGAAGATACCGCCGGGAACTCAGGGCAGCAGGGTATTCAGGCTGAGAAGTAAAGGGATAGCCCATCTGCACGAATACGGCAGAGGGGACCAGCTCGTAAAAGTCCAGATAGATGTGCCTAGCGATCTCAACTCAGACCAGAAGAGGATACTGAAAGATTTTGCCAAAGCTTCAGAGAGAAGCCCCGGACCGCTTGCGAAATCGTTTATTGAAAAGATGAAACGGATGTTTCGATAGAATGAGAGGATGAAATGCCGACTTACGAATACGAATGCGATAAATGTAAACACAAATTTGATGCTTTCCAGACGATGACAGCGAAGCCTATTAAAAAATGTCCTGAATGCGGCGGTAAAGTTACACGTCTCTTAGGAACGGGTGCGGGTATAATATTTAAAGGCAGCGGATTTTATCAGACCGACTATAAGAAATCGCATAGTCACACCGGTGGTTCTGAAAAATCATGCGACAAGTCGAAATCAGATGGGTGTAAATGCTGTCCGAAGAACAAAGATAAATGACGATCCGCCGCGCTTATTCCGTTAAACCGTGGATGCCTGTATTTATCTGGGTAGCTGCCATGTTTTTAGTTTCTTCGCTGCCGGGTAAAAATGTTCCGGAAGCTGAAGTGCCCTATATTGATAAGATAGCCCACTTTACGGAATTTGCTATCCTCGGTTTGCTGGTCATGAGGGCAATTTTCAAGTCCTCAACAAATATTAACTTGGCAAAATCGATAATTTTATCTATAATCATAATTTCTTTGTATGCGGTTTTTGACGAATGGCACCAGGGTTTTATCCCCGGCAGGATGTGCGATATGTTCGATTTCCTGGCCGATGCTGCCGGATCAGCCGCGGGTGTAATAATTTACAGTATTTGGAGGAAGAATGCCGACAGTAAAACCGTTTAAAGCGATAAGATATAATGCAAAAAAAGTTAAAAGTGTCTCTTCGGTTATAGCTCCGCCATATGATGTCATACCTAAAAAGATGCAGGACGAGCTGTATCGTAAAAACCCTTACAACGTAGTCAGACTTATCCTCAATAAGATCTCTTCGAAAGATACCGCGGGAAATAACAGGTATACGCGTTCTAAGAAAGCTTATGATTCATGGATGGATAAGAATGTCCTTGTGCAGGATGAAGCAGATTCATTCTATATATATTCGCAGATATATAAACAGGGCTCTAAAACGATAGACCAGGTCGGTTTCATAGGCCTTATGAGCCTTGAGCTGGACGGCAGTGAAAAAGTTCTTCCTCATGAAAACACTCTTGCAGCGCCGAAAAAAGACAGACTGGCCCTTATGAACACTGTCGGGGCAAATTTAAGCCCGATATTTATTCTCCATGACGATAAGAATGTCACAAACCTGCTGAAGAAGTTCTGCGCTAAGAACAAGGCGATCATAGATGTTAAATGGGAAGGTGTGCGCCATGTTGTGTGGAAGCTCAGCGATGCAGATATAATTGATGCTATTAAAGGTAAGATGGAGGCTAAAAATTTATTCATAGCCGATGGACATCATCGCTATGAAGTTGCAAAGATGTATGCCAGACAGGTCCTGGCAAGTTCCGCTCCGGAAAATTTAAAAGAGAGCGCCAGATATATGATGGTGTATTTCGTCGAAGCTGATGAAAAGATGCTCACCGTCCTGCCCACACACCGCCTGATAAAAGATATAAGCGGCCTCAAAGAAGATGTTATATTGAAAAAGCTCGAAGGTTCCTTCGATATCTATAGGATCAAAGGTTTTAAGAATGCCATGGCAAAACTTGATAAATTCAGGGACGGTCATGCCTTCGGTATATATTTAGGTAAAAGCGATTTTTATGTCCTGAAGCTGAAAGATGTCGCATCATCCGATAATGTGGCAAAGGACAGGCCGAAGGACTGGCGCAGGCTCGACGTATCAATACTGCATCTTTTTGTGCTGAAGCACCTCCTGGGTATAAGTGACGAAGAGGGTAATGTGGAATATATGAAAGATCCTCTCGAGACTGCCAGGGCAGTTGATGGTAAAAAATTTAAGGCGGCGTTCTTTTTAAATCCAACTAAAGTTTCAGAGGTGAAACAGATAGCGCGGCTGGGTGAGCGTATGCCGCGAAAATCGACTTACTTTTATCCGAAGCCACTTACCGGACTCGTTATAAACAAACATTAAAATCTATGTGCGGAATCTGCGGATACACCCATTTCGATAAGTCCAGGCACGCATCCGAAGCTATCCTGAATTCGATGATGGACGCCATAGTCCATCGCGGTCCGGACGATAAAGGGGTGTATGTTAAGGGCAGCGTAGCGTTAGGCCACCGCAGACTTTCTATCATAGACCTTGAGACCGGACATCAGCCCATATCCAATACGGACGGCTCGATCGTCATAGTATATAACGGCGAAGTTTATAATTTCCCCGAATTAAAAGAAGATCTGCTCATCAAAGGCTACCAGTTTAAGACCCATTCCGATACAGAAGTGGTCCTCCATGCTTATGAAGAGTATGGTGAGGAATGTGTAAATTATTTCAATGGCATGTTCGCATTTGCCATATGGGACCTGAAAAAAGACAAATTGTTTTTAGCCCGTGACAGATTTGGAAAGAAACCTCTCTACTATGCTCAATTCGATAACCAGTTCATATTCGCCTCCGAATTAAAAGCACTTCTTAAGCATCCGTCCGCGAGAAAAGAGATAGACCTTGGAGCTTTGAGCAAATATCTTGCCTACGAATATGTGCCTTCGCCGTATTCGATATTCAAAAATATAAAGAAACTTGAAGCAGGATCTAAGGTAGTGGTGGCCGGCGGCACTGTAACAGCAGAGCGTTATTGGGACCTGAAGCTGGGCGGGGCATTTGATATGAGCCTGAAAGAGGCCGAGTCATACCTATTAACACTTCTGAGGAATTCAGTAAAAAGACGCCTTGTCAGCGATGTCCCTCTCGGGGTGTTTTTATCCGGCGGGATCGATTCTTCAGCTGTTGTGGCCATGATGGCCGAGATAATGAACCCGAAAGACATAAAAACTTTTTCAATAGGTTTCAAGGAAAAGTCTTTTGATGAATCGCATGATGCCAGGCGCGTGGCAAATTATTTCGGGACCGATCACCACGAAGAGATATTGAATCCCGATAAGATGCTTGATATATTTCCTGATGTTTTGAAGACTCTGGATGAGCCGTTTGCGGATTCGTCTATTATTCCGACCTTTCTTGTATCAAAATTTACAAGGAAGCATGTCAAAGTTGCTTTGGGCGGCGATGGAGGAGATGAGCTTTTCCTCGGGTATCCTTCATTCATGGCGCACAAAATAGATTCTTTCTTAAATATGATCCCCGCACCCATCAGAAAAGTCCCTCTCGGGATACTGAGAGGAGTGACGGCCCGGTCGAGTGACTATATGAGCCTCGATTTTAAGGCGAAACGGTTCCTGCGCGGACTCGATTTCCCGGAAGAAGTTCGCCATCAGGTATGGACGGGCGCTTTTACTGCGAAAGAGCAGGAGCGGTTGTTCCTGCCGGGCAACGACCTGAAAGACAGCCTTTTGCGCACTTATGAGCCTACGGCAAAATTGTTCCGCGGTGTCAGAGAACTAGATCCTCTTGTGAGAGCCATGTATATTTACATAAAGACCTACATGACCGATGATATACTTACAAAAGTGGACAGGGCGAGTATGGCGAATTCGCTGGAAGTGAGGGCGCCGTTCCTTGATACCGATCTCGCTGAATTTGTAGCTGCTATTCCTCCGGCGCTTAAGTTGAAAAATTTTAACGCAAAGTGGATACTGAAAGACGCCCTTAAAGATAAGCTGCCGGAAGAGACGCTGAACAAGAAAAAGCGCGGTTTTGCCGTACCTGTAGCTAAGTGGCTCAAGGAAGATCTAAGGCCTATATTTGATCATGCTTTCGACAAAAATAAGATCGAACGCGAAGGTATTTTTGATTATTCATATATAAAAAAGATCACAGATGAATTTGCGGACAATAAAAATGATACGAGAAAAGAAATTTGGGCACTATTTATGTTCGAAATGTGGTATGATAATTGGATGTAATTAAACATTAAGGAAAGACGATGAAAGATAAAATACTTAAAGATATGAAAGAAGCGCTGATGCGCGGCGACAGGGAAGGCGTTACAAAGTTAACAAAAGCCGCTCTCGATGCAGAGGTTAGCATCCCCGACATACTGAATCAGGGGCTTATATCCGGCATGGAGATCATCGGCGGTAAATTTAAGAACAATGAAGTATTTATACCCGAAGTGCTTATAGCGGCCAAGGCTATGCATGCAGGTATGGCGCTTATCGAGCCGCACTTTCTCAGATGCGGTATTAAACCTGTGGGTAAGGTTGTTATAGGGACCGTGAAGGGCGACCTTCACGATATAGGCAAGAACATTGTGAGCATGATGCTGAAGGGCTCATGCTTTGAAGTTGAGGATTATGGTATAGACGTT
>JBAYMS010000022.1:0-23348 GCA_041663425.1 Candidatus Omnitrophota bacterium | reverse complement strand
GGCCGTATTACAGACAACCGATCCCACGCAGACCCCTTCAATATTGCAGTCAGGTGATTACGCGATCAAGCTTACCTATAATTACAATAAGACGTTTGATGCTACTGCACCGCCTGCGGATGTACTATATGCAGAACATTTTGTTGTAAACCCTCCAATATCTGACATTGATAGCTTGAATTACAGCCTATCCGAAATATCTTCCGAATACAACTATATAAAAGAGCATATCCTTTCAGACGATACCATTATAAATACCAAAAGTTTTAAGGCCAGCCTGTTATCGCAAGTAACAACATCCGATGGGACAATTATAGAATACTTTAACGATAAGCCAGTTTCTGTGTCTCTGTCTGACGGTTCATTAGCCGAAGACATTGTCCTGGAAAAATATAATACAGCGATTACGGATTATAAGGTTGAGAGCGGATTATTGGTGGGATACGAATGTTCGTCCGTTGATAAAATTGTTGCAAGTTTTATCGCGACGAATGCGCAAAAGGATAGCTATACATTTAAAAACAATGACTTAGTTTCAATAGATTATGCCGATGGGACTACAATAACAGATCCGGCGAATGATGCCTTCTCAACGGCGATCCTTGCGCTGGTCGAAAACGCTTTTTCTCCGGATAGTCTGCAGGGTGAGAAAAAATATGAAGAATCTGATGTTACTGTAAACCTGGATAATAGCAGCAGAGTTACTTATTTTATAAATAACAAAACAGCGGCAACTTATTATAGACATGATAACGGGCAGCTGGATCTGCTGGTTTATTACTCCTATGATGCCGACGGGAACCTTGCGTTTGTAAGGATGCCTTATGCCAGAGATTCCATAGATGGACAGATCGAAACGGCAAAACAGAAGATTGCCGCTGAAAAGGCGGAATATCTCGAGACGCTGGCTAAAGAAAAAGGGCTGGCGTATCAGCAGATACAGCAGAATGTAGAATCTGTTAGGGCTCAGATAGAGTCGGAGCGTGATAGGCTTCAGCCGATGCTTTACCAGGAAGTGACGCGTGTTTCAAATGGTTGCTGGGGACCTGAGTATTATACAGAAACCATTGAAGTCCCTGAGGTCCGAAACGCGCTCAATCAGCTTGATGAACAGGAGCGCATACTTAATGAGCAGGCTGCTGCTGCCTATGCGAATTTGGATGCTGAAATTGCCTCTGCCCGCGCCAAGCTCGAAACTGATAAAACCGAAGTGTTGTCCGAGATAGCTATTCAGGAAGAAGAAATGCACTCTGCCATAATAGAGGAAGAGGCCACGCCAGTGATCCTTGAGTGCTACCGCACTCTCCTCGGGCGAGATCCGGACGCTAATGAGACAAGTTACTGGCTTTCGAAAGTTGATTACGATTCAAGGATAGACGCCGATGAGATAAAAGCCGCATTGTTAGGATCAGCGGAACGTGCCTGCGAAGAAATATTTGTAAGCGAAGTTAAGGCTGTAATAATGAACAAATTGGCTGAATATTTAGCAGCTGATCCTGCGGCGAGAAGCTCCATAATTGCATCTTTGGGGTTAAGTGAGAATGATGTTGTTGCACTTAATCAGGAAGAAATAGATGCTATCATAGCTTTCCTGAATAAGCAGAATATCCATTTTGGTAAAAGTGCCTTTGTATCGCTCGAAGCACTTTTAAGTGCGAACAATGTTACTTATGATGGTAAAGACATCGCCGTTAAAGTAATACTTATTGACATATTTACCGGTTCGATAAGCGCTGTTTCGGAAGGTGAACTTCTTGAGTTGTCGATGTTTGCCATATCAAAAACCGCCGGACTTTATGGTTTAGTTTTGTATAATACTAAACTTGTGTCAGATGATCTGGCTGACATATTCTCGTCCGGAGGAGCTTTTATAGCGCATCTTAAAAATGACCATTTTGTGGTAGTCACAAATATAGACTCAGATGGAAATATCACATATACAGAAGTAAATCGTGGAGCCTCCGGCACTTCGGTGACGGTTTCGTCCGAAGATTTTAAAGAAGCCTGGACGGGTTACGCGATAACAAAAGCCAAGCCTGCCGATGATAATAAAATCATTTCCGTTGAAAAAGCTCAGCATATTAAGGGGAGCTGTCTTCCGTTTTTACTTGGTTTGGTATGGTCATTCGTAGTAGGCGTTGTTACTATTGCCGCAGGAGTAGTGTCGGGTATAGCGGCTGTAGTTATGGCAGTATCAGCTGTTATCGCGCCTATTATTGAGGCTATCGGCGCAGTTATAACCGGTATTACCAACCTCCTGGCTGGTATTGGCGCCCAGATATTTACAGCGATAAAATTTGTAGGAGTGAGTTTATTAAAAGGTGTGGGCGCTTTCTTCGGCGGAACGATGTTTGCGGGTGCCGTTAACAGTGTAGTTACGACAGTTACAGGTTTTGCATCGACCATAATGGGTACAGCTATAGGCAAGACGGTGGTATTGACAGCCCTATCTTTTGGTATTTCTAAAGGCCTCGAAGGATTAGGTGTCAATCCCGTAGTTTCCAGTCTTATCAGTTCTTTCCTGACCGGAGGTGTATCAGGATTGTGCAGTAGCTTTACCGCCGTCTCATTTATAACAGGAGGACTGCAGGGTCTTGCAGTCCAAGGCGTAAGTGCTTTAGGCCAACAGCTTGGAATTGATCCGACTCTGTCCAGTATTATAGGAATAGCAGCGGGCAGTATAGTTAGTGCAGCTTTTAACGGTGTGGAAGTACCAATGTATGATGTGGAGACGGGTAATGTAGTTGGTAAATATTTAGCTACGGGTCTCGACGCTGTTAGTTATTCGCTCGGTGCTACCATATTACCGTCTGCTGTTTCCGAATTGGCATATTACGGAGTTACTCAGCTGGGAGATCTATTAGGAATTGACGAACGCATCTCCTACTTGGCGGGTATAGGGATAAGATCGAGTTTGAATGCTGGTTTAAATAACGACTGGAAGCCGGAGGCGATATGGAATTCTGTGACCACAGGATTACTTCAGGGCGTGACTTCAGTCGCGATAAATTACGCCACTGAGGAATTGGATCTTGACCCCCTGCTTGCCAACATTGGTTTCTCAGCCATATCCTCGGTTATAAATGCCGGTATACAGGCCGCTACGGGAGGTAATCAGAACATATTTGAAGCGGTCTTCGATACCTATATAGATAACGCGCTCACTTTCTTAGGCTATACAGAAGATGGCGCTCCTTTATCGAGCTGGCAGCAGTCTGCGTATCTGTCCCAGGTGATGGATTTTTCAGAAATAGTAAAAGAGAGAGGCCTTACCGAGGCGTTAAATACTTACGCCGCGGGATTCTTAAATTCTATAGCGATTAATCAGATCATCAAATCCGGGCAAACGATAGGGGAATATTTTACCGGGAAATTAAATTCAGGGGAATCGGAATCACGGACACTAAAGGATGGCACAGTAGTTAGGCAGGTTGCGGTTCCGGATAGTGATGGTAATGTTCTTTATTATGTCTTCTTTGAAGAAGCTCAAGACGGAACATTGCTTTATTGGGATATCGTTGGAACGGAAGAAAAAACCGGCAGTGGCTCAACCTTTTCCTGGGGCAATTATGGTATTGACGAATATGGAAAACTTGGCTACACCGACGCCGAACTTTACTCAATCTTTGACTCTGACATCCAGTATCAAAAGATCGTGGGTGGCCAGCAAGCGTATGCCGAGATAAAAGATTCGACAGGCAAAACGCTTCTCGTAATCGAACCGACTGAGAGCGGGGGGTATAATATATACAATAGCTATGGTGATTATGTAGATGCGAAGATAAATGCAATCTCCTTGGATTATAATATTAGCCTGGCTGGTGGTTTGGTAGAGAAATTTTCTTCTACTTATGCTTATTGGTTTACGGATGAACAAAGAGCGTCTTTGCAATTGATGGGTTATAGTGATAATGAGATAGATATGATATTATCTGACGTTGATTTAACCGTAGACAAAAATGGAAATCCATCACTTAACTATAATTTGAGCTTTAATGGGCAAACCTCATTTGATATAAATTGCCCGGAGGGGCAAAGTTTCTTTAATTATATAAAAGCAGATTTAGAAACATTCTATTATGTGGGTAGTAAATTTTTTGACAAAGACTACTACACAAAAAATACATATGTATTGTATAATGAAAGCAATGGCATAGGTGCGGTTGATATGAATTTAGAAGTATTTAAAACCCAAGACTATATATCTCTTACAAGTGCTTTATTAGGATGGGAGGCGATAGGCGCCAAGCTTGGTAACGAAAATTCATTATGGGATATGGCTGTTAAAGATGCGGCTCCAGAAATTTCTAAATTAATAGATGAAAAAGGACTGCAATTTGTGTATAGTCCCGGAATAAATACCACAGTTGATGATTTGACGCAAGTTCAGCAGATGGCGGATTCGCTTGGATCTGACAAGAAAATAGTGGTTGGGTGGAGCGCAGGAACAGAAGCAGTAATAAGGTCATGGGCTAATACTCAAAACAAAGATGTTTACTACATATTAGTATCGCCCAGAATGTCTTCTGAAGCACTTGCGATATACGCCACAGCGGCAGGTATAGACCCAAGCAAAATATTGATTGTAAATGCAAAAGGCGATTATCCGAACTGGGGGTCTGGCTATGGTGACGATTTTTCTTATCAACAATCTTGGACTCATGTGTTTTTAACAGCCGATACGAATTTAGCTAACCAAATGTTGGGACATAGTGGCCCAATAGATGGTTGGCTGAGTAACCATTCTTATAATATAGTCATTAATGGTGCTACTACTGAACAAGGCCAGTCATTAGTAGAGATTTATAAAAGATTTTTAAAAGGGACGCTTAATTAAATAAAATGCGTAAATACCTAATAGTATTACTAATTATTATACCTATTAGTTGGATAGTTATAACATACGATATCATTCCAACGGCGTTTTGGAGTTGTGTAGAATTTACACATCCGACATATTTCAGAGAGCTAAGGATTGAATGGGCGCAGAAGCCGTCTGATTTTTTGCTTAGGAAATTGTATAGTATAAATGTTATGAGATTTAGCATAGCGGCTTACATTCTTGCCGAAAGAGGAGAACGTAGGGCGATTAATATTTTGGTAAAAAAAGTAAAAAGTAACCATGTTAATACAAATATTCATTTTTCTGCCTGCGGTGCTCTTGCTCAACTTTCTCCAGAGATAGCAAAAGGCATTCTTGGAGAACTGGTAGAAAAATATCGCAAGTTAACATGGAATAAAATGCCGAATCATAACTCAGCGGCATATCAAAGATATGAAAATGCACTCCATGTTCTTGCTGTCATGAAAGACGAACGTATTTATTCCATATGTTTAAAAATGGCGGAATCCGGTGATAGATTAGAAAAAGAAAGTTCCATGAATGGAATGCTATATCATTTTGATAACCATTGGGAAGAGGTTCTGCCATTATATGTAAAATGTCTAAATGATAAAAATAGTTATGATATAGCATCGATTGCAGGGATAAAGAATATGAAGAGACCGGAGGCCATTCCGATTCTAGAAGAATTCGCCTCAAAAAATTCAATGTATAAGCGAGAAGTAGGAGAAGTTGTAGAATATCTCAAATCCTTACAAAAATAAGAGGAGATTTTATGCGTAAATGTATTTTATCATTTTTAATATTGATAATTTGTATCTTCGTTGATACAGCTTCCGGGGATAATAATAACGTAGTTAAATTACAAGAACCAAAAGGTAACACTGAAACATTGATAGATTTTGCTCCAACCCTAATTAAATTTCCATTTGAAATTAAATATCCTGCTGCATGGTATGTTAGGGAAGAAGTTGCTGGGAATGTTCAGTGCTTATTTTTTACACGAGAACCTATTAAAAAAGAAGGTGACAGATATAGTGTGGGCGTTAGCCTCTTATATAATATAGGATATTTTGCAAGCAAGGAACCTTCCGAGTCAGTTCTTAGTCAGACAGCGCATACGGTAATAAAGATACGAGACTGGGAAGAGAGTAAGAAGCAATTTATTGAAAGTCTTAACGATGGCGGTAATATCATCGTTTCGCAGGCCGATACTACAGTGTCTGGTCAGCCTGCCTTAAAAGTAGAGTATGAATCAAAAAATACAAGAATGACCATAGTTTATATAAAGGCGGGTATACATCTTTTATCGATAACTTTTGAAATCCCGCTTAAAGAATATGAGCAATATAAAGATATTTTTGAGAAGATGCTAACCTCGTTCTTTTTTACAAGATAAATAGAATCTCCGCTAACCCCGCTCTTTCACATCTCTCGTGCCACTTTCTGTAGTGGCTATTTTTTTTGGCGCGTTTATAGGTTTGAATATATATAAATATTATTATATAGATCTAATTAGTATAAATAAATGACCTAAATTGACGCTATAGTAAGCATGTGATATACTTTCGTTAGCGGTTTATATTTAGGTAATAGTGAATTTTAGCGAAAAATGCGCAAAACAATTGCAAATAAAGCATAACATGACTATTCACGCGAAAATAGAAGATTTTTTGTATAAAAAAGTAATAAAAAACATCCTTATGCTCAGCAAATTAGGGCGAGCAAGCGTTTCTGGAAAAGCAGATTCAGGGTTAAATTTTGATCACATGTATAGACGAAAACCAAAAGGGATAACAGCATTTGGAAAATTTGTGGATTCCATCGTATTAAATCTTCCCTCTGTACAAGCCACTCGCAACAGAAAAGATATTATTATTAAAATATTAGAAAATGAAATTGCTAACAATATGCTTGAAAATAAAAAAACACGGATTGTTGACATAGCATCAGGACCCGCTCGGTATCTTACTGAAATTATAAATAGCTACAACCAAGACAAAATCGAAGTTCTTTGCTTAGACAGAGACCAACGTTCTATAAATTTTGGGAAAGCGTTAGCTTTAAATAAACCCATGCGATACGCAAAGGCGTGACCTACCCCCGTCTATTGTACCACTCCTAAAGGGAATCTCCACTGCTTGTTGATACTGCCTCAACAGGTATGCCTGTTGAGAATTTTTCACGTTCTTTTATCAAGAATTCCTCCGGCGTAAGATCTCCAAGCGACGTATGAGGCCGCTCGTTATTATAGTCTATTCGCCAGTCTTCAATGATCCTTCGAGCTTCATCAAGGCTCGTGAACCAGTGATCATTTAAACATTCGTCTCTGAATTTACCGTTAAAACTCTCGATAAACGAATTGTCGACCGGCTTGCCAGGCCGTATGAAGTTAAGCTTTACTCCTCTCTGATAAGCCCAGTTATCAAGGGCTTTACTTATAAACTCCGGACCGTTATCTATCGTGATTAATTCAGGCAACCCTTCGCCTTGGGCGATCTCATTCAATACTCTCACCACTCTAGCACCTCCTATAGAGGTATCGACTTCAAGCCTGTGGCATTTACGCGAATAATCATCTACTATTGTGAGCGTCCTTATCTTCCTGCCGCTTGAGAGGGCATCAGATACAAAGTCCATGCTCCAGCGCTCATTGACTCTTGTTGGCGCGGGCGCCTCACTTCGTTGTATCGCTGCCATCTTCTTGCGTCGACGAATGCGAAGAGCCAATCCTTCTTCTTTATAGATACACTCGGTTCTTTTGTGATTAATCACGAAGCCTTCTCTGCGCAGCATTATATGGAGTCTCGCGCATCCGAATCTCCGTCGCTTCTCCGCAAGCTCCTTTATCCGCTTACGGATCGGCTCATCGTCCGGTTGCGTTATCGGTTTATACTGAAAACTCGATCTCCATAAATTCACGACATCGCATGATCGCCTGATACTCAGCCCAAAGTTATCTTTGATAAATATTACTGCCTTACGCCTTGCTTTGGGCTTTAGAAGTTTTTTGAGACGACCGCCTTTAGCGCCTCTATATCAAGCGCCTGATTAGCTACGATACGCTTTAACTTACTATTCTCTTCCTCGAGTCCTCTTAGTCTTATAGCTTCGTTTACTGTAAGTCCGCCGTATTTACGCTTCCAGTTATAGATCGTGCCATCGCTTACGCCGTGTTTACGGCATAGTTCCGGCATGGGGACGCCTGCTTCCATCTCTTTTAGGATACCGATAATCTGCTCTTCCGGGAATCTTTTGCCCTTCATAATCCACCTCCGTTTTTGGGTAGTTATGCTACCATAATTCCAAAGGGATGTGGCACAGTTTTAGGGGAGGGGGTCAACATAGCTCATTATCGTATAGTAAAGATGCTTAAAAAGAAGGAATGGAATTATAGCGCCGCAGGAATCATGGATAAAACGCATATAAGATTTTTTGCCATTAAAAATATAATAAATATGTTTAAAGACGCCAACTTTGAAATAGTAAAAATCGGAAATAAGATAGGGGCGTCCAGCTCAAAGAAACTTTTAAACAAGCTTTTTAACAATTTCTTACTGGATTCTATTGCAGAGCAATATATTGTACTGGCAAAAAAATAGAATTCTATAAGGCAGGCTAAATAATAGATATTGTAAAACCAACCTCTTCTCGTTACTACGGGAAGAGGTTTTTATGTTAAAATTGGTTTTAAATGTTATAATAACAGTACTTATTTTAAAGAAAGGCTATGAGCTATAATGAGATTTGAATGCACTACTATGATAGTTAAAAACTTTTGGGACTTTTATCTTGTAAAATTTGGGATAAAAAACAAAACAAAGATATGCCTAAATACTCATCCGGATAATTTTATTTTTGAATTAGACCGTAACACATTGATAAACAATAGAAGTCTGTTCAAGTCTATATTCAGATGCATAAAAGATTCGCGCTTGGAGTATAGTAAGAAAACTAATAATTTTACGATTTATGATACAAATAAAGCTAATAAGAAAGAATTTGCAGCGGATGTTTTTTCTATAGAAACAGCCGAAAAAAGTATAAATGTTTCAAAAAATATTGAAGAATACGATAAAGATTTTTTCTTAATAGAAACTGGCCAGGTGAAATTTTTAATCAGGAAAAAAGTACCTTCCGATATATACATGATTCAGGAGAATTTTCTAGCTGAGCAATATTCTTTTATTTACCCTTATCTTAAAGATGCCAATGTTATAGATATTGGCGCTAATATAGGCGATACTGCTATTTTATTTTGTCAGAAAGGCGCTAAGGCTGTATATGCATATGAGCCACATCCATTTTTCTTTGATACTGCCAATAAAAATATTCAACTCAATAACCTGAATAATAAAATTGTAATGAAATCATATGGTGTCGGTGCAAGTGAATTAATAATAAAAGTGAAAGATGATACGATGTTTGGGCCGACAGGCGTTTTTGGATCTAAAAAAGCAAGCGGAAATGAAGGTATTGATATTAAAGTAGTTCCATTTTCAAAAATTATAGAAGACGTAAAAAATATTGATGTTCTTAAAATGGATTGCGAAGGCGCTGAATTTGAAGCTATTTTATCATGCCCTCCTGAGTTGCTAAGAAAAATTAAAGTTATGGCTATAGAGTTTCACGATAATCCTACTCCCATTGTTGACTATTTAGAAAAGAGCGGTTTCAATGTTAAGATTCAAGCTCAGGCAATAACAAAGTACGGGCATACAGGATTATTGTTTGCAATGCAAGCAAACTAACTGGTATAAAAAATAAACAATGCATAGATAATGGAGATTAACAATGCGAACAAATGTGAGAACTTTTTGTAAAGTTTGTGCGGATAGTTTTAACTTGCCGGAGCCTATATACGAGTTTGGTTCCTTTTGCTACCCAGATCAGAAAGAATTGGCAGATATGAGGCCATTTTTTAAAGGAAAAGAATATGTAGGGTGTGACGTAAGGGAGGGGCACAACGTTGACAGGGTTGAGAATTTAGAGCGTCTTAACTTAAAAGATTCTTCTATTGGTACCGCTGTTGTGCTTGAAACAATGGAGCACGTGGAAGACATACAAAAAGCTTTTAAGGAGCTTTATAGAGTTTTAAAACCGGGTGGGGTGCTCATAGTTGCTTCACCTTTTATTTTTCCTATACATGATCTGCCAAATGATTATTGGCGATTCACCCCTAAAGCACTCTCATTTTTAATGAAAGACTTTAGTGTTAAATTATTAGGGACTCATGCTGATCCCATAATGCCTCACACTGTATATGGTATAGGTTTTAAGGCTACGGCAAAAGACGAGGTAACAAAAAATTCCGATAAGTTCATAAAAGACTTTACCAATGCATCAATGCGAAAGAAAAAGTTTTCATATGAACTTTCTTTGTTTTTAAAAGGATTGATGCGGGGAAAAGAGTATGTTGAAAATGTGAGGAAGCGGCATATAGTTAAGTTTGATTTTTTTTAATGCGTTAACAGTATATTTTTTTACCAACCTCTTCTCGTTACTACGGGAAGAGGTTTTTATGTTAAAAGCCAGCTCCAAGTGATATAATCTTCTTAAAACTTTATGACAGACGACGAGATATACAAACAAAAACAAGATGACTGGCAGAGGGAATTTGAGTCGCTTTGTTTGAGGTGCGGGAAATGCTGCGGGATTGACCAGGATCCGTGTTCCAACCTTGCCAAGTCACCCGATGGGCGATATACTTGTAAGGTGTATGGCCAAAGGCTCGGCACCCAGAGAACTGTTTCGGGCCGGACATTTACATGTGTTCCGATAACTGAGGTATTGAAAAAAGGCATGCCAAATCAAGCTTGCGGTTACCTGCGTAAACTCTGTATATCCGCTTTTGCATTTATTTTCCTCTGGACGGGAATTGCGTTTTCCCAGACGCCTGCGCCCGAAGAGATAGAGTATAAAAAATTTAAACTGGAAAAATGCGCATGCGACGCGGCCATACTTTACAGGCCGACGATAAAAGGCATGGACATAGGTGTTTCAGCTATAGCTACCGGTAAAGGCGCGGAATTCAGGAAATGGAGCGTTTCCGACATAAAAATACACATCGGCGATGAGAGGGTAAGGCCCGACCAGATGGATAAGTTTTATGTAAAAGAGCAGTCACTTTTCAGGATCCCGGCGGCAGTTCTATTTGCAGCGATAGGGACGCAGATAGGAGTTTCCGGGACTTCGCTTGAGAAGGGCATAGCAAAGGCAGGGGCCGCGATAGGCCTGGGGCTTCTGGTTCTGGCAGCTCAGGGCGAGATTACCGGGGAAAAGGCGATGTTTCGCCTGGATAGTGATCGGGCTGAGAAAGTTTTTAACGGTACGAGTTTTGTAGAGATAAAACTGGCGGATGAGGACCAACATTGGGAAGATACCGTAAAAATTGGCATTGCAAAACCTTCGTTTAAATCAGATAATAAGGATATATACGACAAGATGAGCCATGAGGAGCTGACCAAGCTTATTGATGATATGGGCGGACGCGCCGCGGATCTGGAAAAAGAGCAAGCCGCGTATAAATACGGGGTTAATCCCGAATACGACCAGATACAGTCGGAAATAGAAGACCTGCAGACGCAGAGAGGTGTCGCGTATAAAGTGCTGTTTGAGAAAATAAACGAAACGGGGGATGCTAAATGACAAAATATATTGTGAGAATCATGGCGGTCCTGTTATTTTTTTCATTTGTGATGGTTTCCGCTTCATTTTGTGAGGATGCAGACATAGCGAAGCTTGTGGATAAATATAAAAGCGATACCGATATTCAGAGAGCGGAAGTGATAAAAGAATATATGGGCAGAAAGATCGCTGTGAGCGGGACGGTAAGCGATGTCAGGAGCGAAAATACATTCGATATTGTCAATGACGTTGAGAGAGATTATTATAAGGTAATTACCGATGTTGAGAATACGCCCGCCGGGAATCCTTACAGGGCGGTATTGATATACAAAAATATGGAAACTGCAGGAAAAATTAATAAAGGACAGAAGATAGATTTTTCCGGTAATATAATAAAGGTGACAGACGACAGGCTGTATCTGTCTGTATGGTTGTCTGCCGATGAATTGACGGAACATGAAAAGGAATTGTTTAAATAAGGGGCAATGGGATGAGCGATTTTTGCATTAAAAAGAAAATATATTACCACGATACAGACGCCGGCGGGGTTGTTTACTATGCCAATTATCTGAAATATATGGAAGAAGCGCGGACTGAACATCTGCATAGTTTTGGCGTCGACGTCCAGGAGTATATCGCCAAAGGTATACTATTTGCGGTTGTTCATGTGGAGGCAGATTATAAAAGCCCGGCCAGATATGGAGACCAGATCACTATTTCGTCGGGGATAGAGGAAGTCGGCAACGCTTCGATCCATTTTGTCCAGGAAGTGAAAAAGGATGACAAGCTGCTGGTGAGGGCCAAGATCGTCCTGGTATGCATCACCGACAAAATGAGGGCGCAGAGAATTCCGGAAGATCTGAAAGAAAAATATAACGCGAGGTGTAAATAATGGATCCATTATTAAAGAAGATTTTAGAAGCTACAGGCATTTCAGGATATGAAGGTGAGATCGCTAAGATCATGGCGGGCGAATTAAAGAAGAGCTGTGATTCGGTAGAGATAGATAATTTTGGAAACGTAATTGCCAGAAAAGGCAAAGGCAAAAAAAAGATAATGCTGGCCGCCCACATGGATGAAATAGGATTAATGGTCAAACAGATAACCAAAGAAGGTTATATTCATTTCATAAAGATAGGCGGGATAGATGACAGGATACTGCCTGCCCAGAGGGTTATCGTAAAAGCGAAAAAAGGCGATTGCTTCGGCATTATAGGGACCAAGCCTCCGCATCTTCAGAAGGATGAGGAGAGAAAGCATCCTTTGAAATACGAAGATATGTTTATCGATATCGGCTGCAAAAATAAGGAAGAGGCCGAGAAGAAGGTGGAGATCGGCGACGCTATAATATTTGAACCTAATGCAGGCATTCTGGGCGGTAAGCTTTACTACGGAAAGGCCGCTGATGACAGGATAGGCTGCTATGCCCTTATAAAGATCATGGAGAGGCTCAAAGTCGATGCGGAAGTTTATGCTGTAGCGACGGGGCAGGAAGAGGTGGGCTTAAAAGGTGCGAGGACCGCGGCTTTCAAAGTGGACCCGGACTTTGCTATAGCTATCGATACGACGATTGCCGGAGATACGCCGATGATAACTGAGCGGGAATCGTCTCTGAAGCTGGGCAACGGTGTGGCGATAACGATAATCGAAGCTTCGGGCAGGGGAGTGATAGTCAGCGAGAAGGTCAAAGACCTTCTCATGAGTACCGCGAAAGCCAATAAGATAAAATATCAGGTAGATGTGATAGAGGGCGGCATGACGGATGGTGCTATAATTTACATGAACCGCGAAGGTGTTCCCACGGGAGTCTTAAGCATACCGACGCGCTATATACACTCTCCGACAAGTGTTTTCAGTATTGATGATGTGAATTCGGCGATAGAACTGGTGATAAAATCCCTCGGAAGATTTACAAAAGAGGGATAACGCCGGAAGGTGCCCTATGAGTCAGAAAAGCAAAGTATGCTTTGTTAAAGTCAGCGAGTCCGAATCTGTTGAAGCGGTAAGTTCTAAGCTCATGAGGCTGATAGATGAAAGCCGTGTTCTTGATTTTATTGCTAAAAATGATCAGACCGCGGTGAAGATGCATTTTGGCGAAGAAGGCAATGTCGGGCACGTCAAGGCGGAATACGCCGGGATAATTTGCCGTAAAATAATAGAAAAGAACGCCAGCCCGGTTTTAGTTGACACAAATACGCTATATATGGGAAAGCGGACAAATTCATCCGACCATATAAAATTGGCCCACGAACACGGTTTTACTAAATCGATATGCGGTGCTGAAGTTGTAGTTCCCGATGATACTAAAAAAGAGAATGTCTCCGAAGTAAATATAGACGGGAAATTTTTTAAGACAGCAAAAGTCGCATCCATATTCCTGAATTCAGAATCGCTCTTCGGGCTGGCCCATTTCAAAGGCCACGTGATGACAGGTTTCGGCGGCGCGCTTAAAAATATCGGGATGGGATGCGCCTCCCGCGAAGGAAAACTCGCCCAGCATTCAGAGATAGCCCCGATAGTTGACCTGAGAAAATGCAAAGCCTGCATGGCGTGCATTAAATCATGCCCGGCCGATGCGATACGATATGAGAATAAGCGAATCGTTATTGATCCTACGAAGTGTATTGGCTGTGCCACATGTATAGCGGCGTGTGCACAGGGTGCGATCGAAGTGGACTGGGAGTCGGGTGGAATGCAGATACAGGAGAAGATGATAGAATACGCCAGCGCTATACTGCTGAATAAAAAAGGAAAGCAGGGGTTTGTAAATTTTGTAACGAAGATAACCAAAGAATGCGATTGCCTGGCTAAGGACGACCCTGTAATAATACCTGATATAGGCATATTTGCATCTACGGATCCCGTAAGTGTTGATAAGGCCTCCTACGATGCCTGCTCAAAAGCATATGGAAAAGATGTATTCAGAGCTGTTCATCCTTCCAGAGACGGAACCAGACAGCTAAAATATGCCAATAAGCTGGGCCTTGGCAATCTTGACTACGAGCTGATAGAATTGTGAAACCTAACTTTAAACAGAGTCAGATAATCCATGTGCAATTATATGAGATAGGCACATGAAAAAGTTTTTAATAATACTCGTCCTGATCATTGCGGCCGTTTACGCAGGTATGGTATATTTAAACCAAACCATCCTGCCTACGAAGATAAAAAGCGCTATTGTAAAGAACCTCGAAGACGTCACTCAGAAGAAAACCCTGCTCGGATCGGTCCAGTTTGACATATTCAAGGGGCTGATATTAAAAGACCTGATAATCCGCGACGATCTTAACGCTATAATAAATGTTAAAGAAGTCCGCTGCAGATTTCTGCTCCTGCCGCTTTTTAGTAAACATGTAATAATCTCGCGCCTGACATTTGAATCGCCGGAGATATTTGTCGAAAGACGGGCGGATTACTCCTTAAATATTCCTGAGCTTTTTTCCAAAGAGAGCATGGTGAATACTGATTTTAAAGTGCTGGTCCAGAGGATCAGCGTAAGAAAAGCGTCTGTAAATTTTCACGATCTGACCATGGATCCGATCTTTACGAGAGAGATAAAAGGCCTTGATGCCGATATATATTTTAAACTGCCGGCGAAATTAAAATATGAAGCAAATTTTGAAATAGAGGCAGACCTGCCTGTAAAGATCGAGCTTATTGGGGAGTATTCACCCGTAACCAAAGAATATGAGGCGGAGGTGAAGGTAAGAGATTTTGCACCAAAAGAATTTGCGCGGTTTTACGAAAATACAGGCCTTGCTTTTCCGGAGGGCAGGATCGATTCTGTGCTGAAAATAAAATATAAGAATGAAACGCTTTCTGTAGACGCAGAGTCTGAAATAAAAAGCCTGCAGATTATCATGGATAAGATTTCTGCCGAAGTCAGCGGGAGTGAGCGCTCCACCATTCGTTATAATTTTACAGAAAAGAAGCTTGATTATACGGGCGCCGCTGAGGTTACCAATATGAACATAAGCGGCCTGGACAATATAGGAAAGATAGAAAATACAAAAGGGCATATTGAATTCAGCAACCTGGGCATCTCCTCGGAGAATATTACTGCAACAGTTCTTGGCTTACCTATTTCTGCAAAAATAAGTATAAATGATTTTGATAAGCCGGTTATGGATATCGATGCTTACTCAGATGTGAAGCTTGCACCTTTTCAGAGGATGCTGAAAGAGAAGTTTGCTTTGGATATACCGGCCGAATTGAGCGGTGACGCAAAACTTCATCTGACTATAGAATATCCATTCGCTGTTCCGCAGGAGACGCGTTTAACGGGAACTTTAAATATGCCGGATGCTGTTATAAACATAGACAATGGTAAAGTGATCCTGGAGGACGTGTCCGGGGAGTTGAAATTTGCGCCTGATCAGGTTAGTTGGGATGACGCGGAATTTAAGTATCGCGATATTGTTTACAGATCATCCGGTGTGCTGACAGATTTTAATAATCCGAGGATCCAGCTTAAACTTGATTCGAAAGATATTTTTTTAGATACGACATTTGCGGTAAACGGTAAGGAGCTGGGCTTTTCCAGGATTTTCGGAAAATATCATAACTCCGATATTTTAGCCTCCGGCACTATTGATTCGTCGGATTCTGCGAAGATGAACGCATCGATGAATGGTGTTGTGAACGTCAATGTCGAAGATCTTAAGCAGCCTTTAGAAAAGTTTAAAGATAAGTTTGAAAAAGCTAAACTTCGCGGCATTGTCCGGGCGGAATTTAACCTGAATGGAAATTTAAAAGACTTTAAATCTTGTGCAGTTGAAGCGAACCTTTCCAGTGACAACTTATCGTTGTATGGGTATAAGCTCTTGGCATTAAAAATGAAATATGCCCAGAAGAATAGTGTAAGCGATATTCTGTCTTTACATTCGCTTCTATATGGCGGTTCGATGGACGCGACGGGAAGGATAGATTGGGTGGTGAAAGACGCCCCATATCATTTTAATGCTGACATAGAAGGCGTAAAGATAGAAAAGCTTAAGGCGGATACTGATTTTAAAGATAAAGATGTCGCCGGCTCTGTCAGATCGCATGTCAAATTAAATGGATTTGTAAATAATACCGAAAAATTGTCGGGTGAAGGCAGGCTTGCCATAACAGAAGGTAAGCTGTGGCAGTTAAATTTATTTCGCGGCCTTGGCACTATGTTATTTACGAGCGACTTCAGCGAGATCATATTTAAGGAAGGCCGGTGCGATTTTAAGATAGGCGGTAAATCTATATATACGAACGAACTTGTATTTAAAAGTGATCTTGTAAAAATATTGGGACCTATAAAGATAGGTTTTGATAATTCCGTAAAAGCTACATTTAAAGCTGAATTTTCAGAAGATGCACTGGAGGCGGGAATGAAGAAAGACATCACTACCGCCGTGGGTAAATATACTTATATAGATGTATATGGTACGCTGAAAGATCCACAATATAAAGTACGCCCGGACGTGGTAAATATAGTCCAGAGCATCGCTGAGAACATAGCGGATCGTCTTAGTGAAGGGCAGGAGTATTGATCTAAGCCGGATTGTGAAGATTGACTAATCTCGCCCGATGTTATAAGATAGGTGCCATCCTTTAATGTGTATAAAGTTAATAATTTTGTGGTGGATGTAGCTCAGCTTGGCTAGAGCACTTGACTGTGGCTCAAGACGTCGCGGGTTCAAATCCCGTCATCCACCCCAGTAATATAACTCATTGTGCACCAATGAGTTACGACAAGTCTCCGACGGAGAAAATCCGCCGGAGACTTTTTATTTAGCGACGTCCCTAGGGCTTACGCCATTCTTTCCGTCGGAGGTATTCTAGATATCGTGTGGTAGTATCTCTGTTGGGACAGAGAGAGGATTGTGAGCGACAAAATTACTCTCTTATGTAATGAAGCCTATATAATGCTATTTATGGCTTTATTTGCAAATCATCCGTATCAAAATAGGGCATTAAATAGAGAATTATTCTTCCGTGTTTAGAGGGGCTGGGGTGAAATCCACGAGGGGAAGCCTCTCTAGTTAACCAACGGGCTCAACAAATGGTAATATTGTTGGTTAATCTGAGTTGTCATTTTAGTTGTCATTTAGGTTGTCGTTTGTTATAATAACACCATGACATTCAATCCAAAATATACCATTACAAATAAGATTCTAAATAGTATCTCCCATATTATGTCCGGAAGAGAGGTAGTTGAACGCTCTAAGCTTATTCCCAAGTGGGAATTAAGGCTGAAGAAAGAAGCTCGCATTCATGGCGCTCATTCATCTACGAGCATAGAGGGCAACAGATTAACCCTCGAACAAGTAAAGGCGCTATCGGAACATAAGGAAGTTATTGCGAGCGCCAAAGATAAGCAGGAGGTAACAAATTATTTGGAAGCTTTGGACGTCCTGCCTAAATATGCTTCTAAGTCTGAAATCGATGTTAAGCTTTTTCTGGATATTCATAAAACAATTACAAGGGGTACGTTAAAAGATGTAAAACATTGCGGTGCTTTTAGGGATAGGCAGGTTTTTGTAGGGAAGAGAGTATTTGATGGTACTCAGTTTAAGGAAGTAGTTGAATATATGCCGCCTGACACAAAAGATGTTCCTGCGCTCATAAAAGAATTTTTAACATGGCTTAATTCCGAGGAAGCAAAACACATAAACCCTGTAATATTGGCTGGAATTACACATTATGAAATAGCAAGAATTCACCCATTTATCGATGGTAATGGCAGGACGGCGCGGCTTATAGCCGCCCTTGTGCTGTATAAAAGCGGATTTGACCATAGGAGATTCTTTGCTCTAGATGATTATTATGATGAAGATAGACAGTCCTATTATGCCGCTCTTAAAACAGCTCAAGACAGTAAGGGTGATCTTACAAGATGGCTTGAGTATTTTACAGGTGGAGTACTTGATTCGATCAATAAAGTAAATGGTATTATTGCCAGGATTGGTTTTACAAAAAAAGGTGAAGAATCAGGACAAATAGAATTAACGGACAAACAGATAAAGATACTGGAAAAAATTCAGGAAAAAGGAAAAGTTACCAATAAAGACCTGCGTTCGATGTTTAAGATTTCGCGTCAGGCGATAGTTAAAGAGCTGTTGAAGCTAATTGATGCAAAATTAATTAATCTTGTTGGCAGGGGAAGAAGCGCATACTACAAGATAGCTGACTAGAATAAGATTATCGGGAGCGGTGAGCGGATAGCAAAGCCCTCTCTGAAATCCACAAAGTAGCCGTTTCTGAAAAAATAAATCCATATTGATCACAAAATTACGCAGAGAAGCCATTCCTCACCCGCTCTGAATCCTCTTACCGACCCCAGTAATATCCTTCTCTTGCCACAACGGGAGAAGTTAAAGCCTATGATCGTTACTAGCGGTCATAGGTTTTTTTATCTGGCGCTGTGTCAAAGACTTACGCTGAGGTGCGTTCTCCTTGAATTTGGCTGTGATAAAGTTAACTTTTGTTGGACTATGTGTGAATATAACTAATATGGAAAAGCTGGAGGTGGAGCTTTTTTCTGTTCAAGCGTATGGATATCGAAACGTAAATTCCTTAATTGTTTTGCAATGCCTGCGGTTAAGCCTACTATTCCGAGAGTAATAATTCCCCCTACGGCTACGCAAGGAATCGTTCCTATCCATGCAGCTACCATACCACTCTCAAAAGCTCCCAATTCATTCGAAGCGCATACGAATATCCAGTTGGCCGAAGCGATGCGCCCCCGTAATTCGTCGGGTGAGAGCAGCCTTACCATAGAACGCCTGATCACCATACTTATACCGTCGAAAACTCCGCTGAGAAAGAGAGCCGTCATCGACAGCAGGAAATTCTTTGAGAATGCGAAAATGATAATACTCATGCCGAATCCCGCGATCGATACAAGTAAATTGCGCCCTGCGCGCTCGATCGGCGGATGGCGAGTAGCTGCCAGAGTTATGAGCAGCGCTCCGAGAGAAGGAGCGGCATTAAGCAATCCCAGTCCTTTTGCGCCTACTCGCAGTATGTCGCTCGCATAGATCGGTAATAGCACGATGGCTCCGCCGAAGAAGACGGAGAATAGATCCAGTGCCATAGCGGCCCAAAGAGGTTCGGTTTTAAATACAAAACGCCATCCTGTAGCTATGCTTTTGAATATAGGTTCTCTTTTCTCAGGCATGGTCTGAGGCTTTGGCGATATTGCCATAGTAAAGAACCACGATAATATAAAACCGCCGGTGATCAGAAGATATGAACCAGGGGCGCCCCATGCGTCGAACATAAAACCTATGATCGCGGGCCCTAAAACCGAACAACCGAGCCATGTGCTGCTTATCCAGGAAGAAGCATTTACGGTTAAGTGTTTTGGGACGACCTGTGCCTCAAAAGCCGTATTTGCTGGATCTGCGAATCCACGGGCTACCCCGGCTATAAAGATCATGACGTAAAGGCCCAGCAGGGAATTTAAGCGAGTTTGCCAGGATATGAATGCCAGTATCATCGTGCATATGCAAGAAACCGCGCGTGTTATCAATATTATTTTGCGTCGGTTAACATGATCCGCCACATACCCGCCGAAAGGTGCTATTGAAATAGCCGGAATCGCCTCTATTAGTCCAAGCCAGCCTAGTGATAAAGGATTGCGTGTTATTTTGTATATCTGGAAACCAATGACTACAGCCAGGGCACGGCTAGCTAATGTGAAAAAGCCGACAGAACCGATAAAAAGACGTATGTCGGATATTTTTAATGCGTCTCGGAAATCGTAGTGTTTATTTTGGCTGTGCATAAGAAATATATTTATACTACCATATTAAGTAACTGTCAATGTGAATGCATGACTGTGCAGGCCATATTTTTTCAGTATAGCGTTCCTGTTTTAATTCTTGACATTTTACGAGTAATGGATTATACTAAAACCATAAAGTAAATGTTTTAAAAATTAAATACGGTTTTTAACAAGGGCGACGCAGTCCTCTTTGCAAACATAGTTGTTTGAAAGAGGATTTTTTTATTTCTGCCGCAGATTAAGAATCAAAAACGTAATCAAAGGTGTTGTATGGCAAACATAAAAAAGAAAGCATCCGGTATTGCTCCAGCACAGGAAATTAAAATCCTTAGAAAGATCACTGAGATTACGAACTCCGAACTTGATTTAAAATTAATTCTAGGAGAAGTTGTTGATGTTGTTAACGATATAACTAAAGCGGATTCTGTTTTTATATATTTATTTAATGAGAAAAAGCGGAATCTGGTTCTCATAGCTTCAAAAACTCCGCATAAAAAAGAGCTGGGTAATATTAACCTTAAAATAGGCGAGGGCATCACAGGCTGGGTTGCCAGGGAGAATAAGCCTGTTGCGATAGAGACAAACGCCTACCAGGATTCGCGTTTTAAAAATTTTGATGTCCTGCCGGAGGATAAATATGAAGCATTTCTTTCAGTCCCCATTATTTATAAGGGATACCCTATAGGCGTTATTAATGTCCAACATAAAAAAACACATGAGTATGCTGTAGATACAGTTAGTCTGATTTCGATTATAGCTAAGCAGATAGGCGGTGTTATTGAAAACGCCAGATTGTATGAGGAAAGCAAGAGGAAGGCTTTACAGTTTGACAGCTTAACCAAGGTAAGCCAGTTTATTGCTTCGCATGGGTATTTGGATGAGATTTTAAATCTTATTGTTGTTGTTACGGCTAAAATGCTTAATTCTAAAATTTGCTCCATAATGCTTCTTGATCAGGAAAAAGACGAGCTTGTTATTAGGGCTACTCAAAGTTTGAGTGAAGATTATAAAAAGAAGCCCAATATTAAAGTGAAAACCAGTATAAGCGGAGAAGTGGCTAAAACCAAGAAACCTATTATAATATATGATGTCCGCGACGAGAAAAAATATCATTTCAGGGATTTGGCGATTAAGGAAAATCTTACATCGATGTTGTCTGTCCCCATGGTTGTAAGAGATAGGGTGATAGGGGTTATTAATATTTATACAAAAGAACATCACTCATTTGTGCAAGAAGAGATCGATATATTGCAAATGGTGGCAAACCAGGCCGCCGTAGCTGTTGAGAATACAAAACTGATGGAAGATTCGTTAAAAGCCAAGGAAGCGTTAGAGACACGAAAAATGGTAGAGAGAGCCAAAGGCATCCTTATGAAAGAGTCAAAGATAAACGAAGACGAAGCATACAGGACAATTCATCGTAAAAGTATGGATACATGTAAGCCGATGCGTGAGATCGCTGAGGCGATTATTTTGGCTTGGAATATGAAGAAATAACAGGAGTTGATTTACCGCGTAGAAGCGGTAAAGGCAGGGCGTAGATGTCCTCGCGGCGATAAAAAGCGCCGAGGGGACATTTTTATTTATAGGAGTATCTATGGACTTTGACCCGGCGTATAAAAAATTTTTAGTGCCCATAACAAAGCTTGCTAAAAAGAGCAGGGGGTATGCTAGTTTCATAGATGAAGAGGACTTAACCCAGGAGATGCTCATTCATCTATGGCGGGAATATCAAAACGGTAAATTCCAGGATAAAACAGATAGTTATATTATTCAAAGTTTGTGGTTTTGCTCAAAAAATTACATCCGTAAAAAAATCGGAAAAAGATTATTTTTAAGTCTGGATAATCCGTTGGACGGAGAAGAGATTACCCTAAAAGACAGCATTTCGGATAATTCGCCGACTCCGACTGAAATATTGGAAAGCAAAATGTTCGTCCAGAGGATGGCGGATAGTGGATTGACTAAAAGAGAGGAGGATGTTTTGAATCTTTGTCTTGAAGGATGCAATCTTAGGGAGATCGGGAAAAGATTGGGCATATCTCATGTAATGGTATTTAAAATTCGTAAGAAGATCCAAAGAAAAGTATGCTACGAATATAAAAATTAAAAAAAATAGGTTAACAAAATCACTCGTTCTTTACTTGTAGTATTGTAGTTTTAGGAAAGTAAGCTGACGCGTTGACGTGTCAATAAAGTTAATGGAGCATAGGCGTTCCTGGTAATAGGAACGCTTTTTTGTTTTTTCGAGGCTTTGGGTACGAGGAGGTGCTCGGTTGGGTAAAGGCGCCCCATGTGATGCCATGATGGCAAAAACGGGGCGCCTCGTTTTATTTGATATAGAAACCGTGATTTAAAGGAGGAGACATGATGTGTATGCTGCGAAATAAAGTTTTGACCGTGTTTATGTTATTTTCGTTAGTCAGTTGTTCTTTGGCTTTTGCGGATGACGGTGTAGGTGATACAAAAGCTTTGAAGGAAGAAATCTCATTACTAAAGGAACGTATTAACTCATTGGAGCGTAGGTTGCAAACTACCGAAACCAAGGTTGCTGCAGCTCCTGCCGTTTCCGTGGCTACCGGAACATCAGCGTCTCCGGAAAATGGATTGTCGTCTATGGTAACCTCATTTGCTAAAGAGATACAGGTGCATGGGTTCGTAGATTCTTCATATGTATTTAATACAAACACTCCGGTGTCGCCTAATTCCAGAACTAATACTTTACGAGTGTTTGATAACGATGCCAATGGTTTTATGCTTAATATGTTCCAGCTTAATCTGGAAAAGCTTATTTCGAAAGAATCGCCGGTTGGCTTCAGGGTTGATCTTGATTTTGGGGAAGACTCTCAGCAGATACACTCGCTTGGGCTATATGGCAATACAAACGATGTGTTTGACCTGCAGCAGGCATATGCGCAGATTATGTTTCCTTTTTTGCTTCCTTATATGGACACTCTCAGCTTTAAGGTTGGAAAGTTTGCAACTTTGGCTGGCGCTGAAGTAATAGAATCGATCAACAATTGGAACTTCTCCAGATCTTTTCTCTTCGGCTATGCAATTCCATTTACCCACACGGGTGTCAGGGCATACTACAAACCGTCTGCTAACATTCCG
>JBAYMS010000021.1:0-23793 GCA_041663425.1 Candidatus Omnitrophota bacterium | reverse complement strand
GTTTCCAGGGCTATTAAAGAATGGACCTCGGGATATCCGAATAAAGCGATAAAAGAGGTCATCCTTCATACGGGCCAGCATTACGACAAGAATATGTCGGAGGTGTTTTTTAAAGAGTTGGATATACCGCGTCCCAAATATAACCTGAGCATAGGCTCCGGCGCTCACTGTGCTCAGATTGCATTAATGCTTTCCGGTATAGAAAGAGTTCTTTTACGGGAAGAGCCCGATATGGTTTTAGTTTATGGCGATACTAATTCTACTCTTGCCGGAGCTTTGGCTGCTAAAAAACTCGGTCTGCTGTTAGCGCACATAGAGGCGGGCTTACGGTCTTTTAATATGGCTATGCCGGAAGAAGTCAACCGTATAGTTACCGACAGAATATCTGACCTATTGTTTTGTCCTTCAAAAATTTCCATAGATAATCTAAGGCGAGAAGGCATAACCTCAGGGGTGCATCTGACCGGAGATGTGATGTATGATTCGATTATGTTCTATAGAGAAAAAGCCGAAAAGAAAAGCAGTGTGCTAAAAAGGCTTGTCTTGTCGGATAAGAGATACGTATTGGCGACGATCCATAGGGCGGAGAATACGGATAGGGCGCTACGGTTACAAGGTATATTTTCGGCGCTGGAGACTATATCATCGGATATTGAAGTAGTAGTTCCGTTGCATCCAAGGACAGTGAAGATGCTGAAAAAAAACCGTGGCAGTATAAGGGCTGGAAGCCTTAAAATAATAGACCCGGTAAGCTATCTGGATATGATAATGCTGGAACGCCACGCGGCAGTTATTATGACCGATTCAGGAGGGGTGCAGAAAGAGGCGTATTTTAATAGAGTGCCTTGTATAACTCTAAGGGATGAGACAGAATGGGTAGAGACCAGCTCCGGTGGACGGAATGTAATAGTCGGAGCAGTCAAAGAGCCTATTTTAAAAGCGTATGAAAAGGTAAAGAAAAACAGAACTGTGGACTACGACGAAAATATTTACGGTGACGGGAAAGCGTCCCGGCGCATAGTTAAACTTATTGCCTGTCGCGGCCGGGAAAAATAGAAAATGAAAATATCTGATGCTATAAAAGTATCGCTTGCAACATTGAGAGATTCGCATTTATCCGGAGCTAAGAATCTCGCGCTGGCTTTTTTGAGCCTCAAGTCTGAACCGGTAACGATGCTATCATATCCGGTGATGATACAGGTAGAGCCTACCTTGCATTGCAATCTTCAATGCGTGATGTGCGCTAATCCGTTAAGCAAACGAAGTAAAAAGCACATGACGATGAAGCAGTTCAAGGCGATAGTCGATGGTATGCCGTTTTTGAAGAAGATGAGTCTTGTCGGTTCCGGAGAACCTTTGTTGAATCCGGAACTTTTCAAGATGATAGAATACGCCAAACGCAGGGATATAATGGTGGGTTTCGCTACTAACGCTATGTTGCTGGATGAAAAAAAAGCTAAGGCAGTATTAAATAGTCGCGCGGATTGGATAAATTTCTCAATAGACAGCGCTGATACGGAAAAGTACGGGGCTATCCGGAAAGGGGCTGACCTGGATATCGTGGCTGCTAATATAAAAAGATTCATAAGGATGAAAGCCGGATCGTCGACCCCGGAGGTATCGGCCTGGTTTGTGATGATGGAAGATAATATTGCCGACCTGCCGGATGTAATAAGATTTGCGAAAAGCCTGGGTGTCGATATAGTCTCAGCCCAGCTCGAACATAACTGGAGTAATGATAAGATAAAGAGCGATATGGAGGGAAGGTATGCCCCTAATTTCTATGACAAGATAAGGCGGGCCATACTGGAAGCGAAGAAAGCTGCCGGTGAAAATAAAGTAGCATTTAATTATGTCAACGTTCCGGATGTAGATAAAAAACGCGGTTGCAAATGGCCGTGGAAAAGCTGTTATGTTACCGCCGAAGGGTTTGTGACTCCTTGCTGTCTTCAGGGGTCCGACCCAAGTATTATTAATTTTGGCAATGTTTTTATCGATGATTTTAGACGGATATGGAATAACGCCGCTTATAAGGATTTTAGAAAAGCACTTAAATCAAACAAGGCTCCTGAGATATGTGCCGGATGTACAGCATATTTTGAAAATATAAAAATATGATATTTCTCATTAAGAAAAAAATAAAAAATACTATTTGTCGAGCGAGGTCTCTATTCTTTAGCAGTCAAAGCATGCGTCCTGAAGGAGTCAGGGTTTTGATGTATCATTCTGTAGGGGGTAAGCCATCAGATCATCGTATAGGTATAAGGGTTCCCGTTGAAAACTTTACCGAACAGCTTGACGAGATCTTAAGGGCAGGATATGTCACGCTTACGGTTTCTGAGTTTATAAGGAATAGGGCTTCAGGTAATGTTAAAAAAAGCATTGTTATAACTTTTGATGATGGATACAAAGACAATGTTATTAATGCGGCTAGCATGCTTAAAACAAGAAACATGAAAGCCACTTTTTTTGTTACCACATCATATATAGATGGAAAAGCTAAAAAAATATGGTCTGATGGAAGCGCGCGGGAGTATATGGATTGGCAGGATGTTGCAGGGCTCCCCAGTATGGGTTTTGAAGTAGGCTCACATATGGTGGAGCATTGTAGCCTTACCTTGTGTGATAATGATAATCTTGTGTTCCAGATGGAAGGGTCTAAAAATAGGATATTTGAGATGTCCGGCTTTGAGTCTAAAGTATTTAGCTATCCATATGGTAATGTAAATGATAAAGTTATAGATGTTGCTAAGAGGGCGGGTTATATTGGTGCATGTTCGTCATTCGGAGGAGTTAATTATAAAGACACGGATCCATATGTTCTGAGAAGGACAGAAGTGGATGGTTATGATAGAATTAACGATTTTAAGGATAAATTGAATGGTTGTTATGATTGGAAATAATAAAGTATGCTGAAAAAACAAGATGTAATCTGCGTATCTAGCATAGATTGGGATTTTATATGGCAAGGGCACCAGGAGATAATGTCTACTCTGGCTGATCATGGCAATAGGGTGCTGTTCATAGAAAATACCGGGGTCAGAACACCAAGCTTTAGGGATATTCCTAGGTTAAGGAAGAGGATATATAATTGGCTTCATAGTGTAAAAGGCGTGCGAAAAATAAAGGACAACCTTTACGTATATTCCCCTATCATATTGCCTTTTCCGTATTCTAGAATAGCCAGGTTTATAAATCGCCATCTTTTATTATCAACTCTTAGCAAATGGATAAAATCAATGCGGTTTTCAAGTCCCATATTGTGGACTTTCCTTCCCACGGCGCTTGTTCAGGATATCATAGACGCTATAGACTCAAAACTGGTTGTGTACTATTGCATAGATAATTTTTCGGCAAGTTCGTCACAGGCGAAAAAAATAAAGAAAGCAGAAGCGCGGATCGTTAAAAATTCGGATCTAGTTTTTGTAACGGCAAAAAACCTTTATGACTATTGTAGTCAATACAACAAAGACGTTCATGTTTTTCCATATGGTGTAAATATGGAGATCTATGAAAAGGTTAAAGGGCAGAACGCTGCTGTGCCGGAAGATATGAAGGCTATCAAACATCCGATCGTTGGGTATGTGGGGGGAGTGCATAAATGGATAGATTTTGAGTTGATTAAATTTTTGGCAGTTTCAAATCCTGATAAATCTTTTGTTTTTGTTGGGCCGTTGCAGCAAAATGTGGATGAATTGAAAAACATGCCAAATATTTATTTCTTGGGACAAAAGCAATATGCGCAGCTGCCGTATTATGTTTTACAGTTCGACACCTGTCTTATACCTTATCTCATAACCGATTACACCAAAAATGTTTATCCGACAAAAATAAACGAGTATTTATCTTTGGGCAAGTCAGTAGTTTCTACCGCCATACCGGAAGTGACAGCTTTTAATGAAAGAAATGACGATGTCATTTATATCGGCATCAATAAAGAAGAAATGAATTCCAATATTGGCAAGGTATTAAAAGAAAAATCCGGAACTGATTTTTATTCTAAGCGTGTTGCGATAGCTGAGAAGGAGGGTTCCTGGAAGATTAAAATAGAAAAAATGTGTGATCTTATAGAAAAAAAGATAAGTCAAAAGGATCGGGAGAGGTCTTTGAAGTGGAAAGACAGCTTATTAAAAATGTATAGAATGTCAAAAAGATGGCTGGTGTATTTACTGGGAGTTTCCATGGCAGCTTATTTGCTGTTATTCTGCACTCCTTTTATCTGGTTTGTGGGGGAGCCGCTGAAAGTTTCAAGCCGTTTAGAAAAAGCCGATGCTATAGTGGTTTTTGCTGGAGGTGTTGGAGAGAGTGGCAAGGCGGGTCAGGGGTATGAAGAGAGGGTGAAGTATGCCGTAGATCTTTATAAGGAAGGGTATGCAAAATATCTCATATTCTCATCAGGATATGTCTATGCCATAAAAGAGTCGGAAATAATGCAGGCGCTTGCCGTATCTTTAGGTGTTCCGCCTAATGCGATAGTTCTAGAGGAGAGGGCCACAAACACCTATCAGAACGTAGCTTATTCGGTCGAAATACTCCGGAAGATGCATATGAAAAGAGCGATAATTGTCAGCTCGCCGTATAACATGCTGCGCATATCGCTCGTCTGTAATAAAAATGTAAAAGATATCCGTTTTATGTATATGCCCATACCATACAGCATCTTTTTTGGTGATGGAAAAATCATAAGGCATTCTCATATTTTTGCTATTACGCATGAATATCTAGGCATAGCGTACTATTGGTTTAAGGGGTATATTTGATGCGGATGGTAATTTAGGAAAAGATAAACTATGGTTCCTTCCGGCAAAAGAAAGATAAAAGTATTGAGGATAATTACCAGGCTGAACATAGGTGGTCCGGCGATACATGCTGTTTTATTGACGAAAGACCTTGATAGGGACCGGTTTGAAACACACCTTGTCTCCGGGAAGCCTCTCCCGTCAGAAGGCGATATGGCGTTCATTGCCCGCGATAAAGGGGTGACTGTAGAATATATACCTGAGCTGGGCCGGGAAATAGGATTTAACGATCTCGTCGCATTTCTTAAGATAATAAAATTCATCCGCAAAGTTAAGCCCGATATAGTGCATACACATACGGCTAAAGCAGGGACATTGGGCAGGCTGGCGGCGATATTTTCAGGCGTACCTGTCCGGATACACACATTTCACGGACATGTATTAGACGGTTATTTCAGTCCTCTGAAGACGAAGATATTCATTTTTATTGAAAGATTTCTGGCACGCTTTACGGACAAGCTTATAACTGTGAGCGAAAGCGTATGTAATGAAATATCCGGGAAATTTAAGATAGCGCCTGCCGAAAAATGTTGTGTGATCAAGTTGGGTTTCGATCTTTCCCCGTTTCTTGATAATGAACATCTCAGATCTGATTTCAGGAAACGTATTGGTTTTGAGGACAATGTATTACTTGTAGGCATAGTTGGGCGCTTAACGCCTATAAAGAATCACAAAATGTTTTTTGATGTTGTGAAATATATTGTCGGCAGGAGCGGTGTGCCTGAAGTTAGATTTATAGTTGTGGGCGATGGAGAATTGCGCGGCGAGCTGACAGAATACGTAAAAAAATTAAATATAGAAAACTGCGTAAAGTTTATTGGATGGGCTGAAGATACAGCCTCTGTGTATGCGGGTTTAGATATAGTAGTCCTTACTTCTTTGAATGAGGGAACGCCGGTTTCGCTGATAGAGGCTTTAGCATCGTCGCGGCCGGTGGTCGCGACAGACGTGGGCGGGGTAAGGGATGTAGTTAAAGATGGCGGGGATGGTTTATTGGCTGGAAAGAATGATATTAAAGATTTCTCGGATAAGCTTTTAAGGCTTTTGTCCGATAGCGGTGAAAGGGCCAGGTTTGGAGCTATGGGCAGGGCGCTTGTCCGTGAGAAATACTTTAAAGACAGGCTTATATCAGAAATCAGCAGTTTGTATGAGAAAACTTTACATGAAAAAGGCATTTATATAGTATAATAATGGACATTTGCTTTGTTAAAATAGTGCTATAAGTCTGATATTTCACAAAAAAAGGATAGTAAATGAAAAATTTGATCACAGGCGGCGCGGGTTTTATAGGGTCTCATTTAGCTGAAAAGCTTCTGTCGAATGGCGAAGAGGTAATAGTTATTGATAATCTTTCCACAGGCAGCAAAGATAATATAAAGCATCTTTTGAATAATCCAAAATTTTCTTATTATATTGATACTATTATGAATAAGAAGCTGATGGCGAAATTGATCAAAAAATGCGATTGCGTTTATCATCTTGCCGCAGCTGTAGGCGTGAAATATATAATAGATAATCCTCTTGAGTCTATCAGGACGAATGTGGGCGGGACTGAAGTGGTTTTAGAGCTTGCCAGTTCGCTGGGCAAAAAAAAGGTCATACTTGCGTCGACTTCCGAGATATATGGCAAAGACAGGCCCGGCAAGCATATTTTTGCTGAAAACGATAACAGGGTTTTAGGCCCCACGACTGTCTCGCGATGGAGCTATTCATGTGCCAAGGCTCTTGATGAGTTCCTGGCCCTAGCTTATATGAGAGAAAAAAAATTGCCGGTAGTGATCGTAAGGTTCTTTAATACATGCGGGCCCAGGCAGACAGGGCGATACGGGATGGTGGTCCCGCGCTTTGTTAAGCAGGCGCTTTCAGGCAGTCCTATAACGATATACGACGACGGCAGGCAGACCAGGTGCTTTACGGATGTCGCGGATGCCGTTGAGGCTATCGTCCTTCTGGCGAAAAATAAAAAAGCTGTGGGGGAAGTATTTAATATAGGCAATCCGGGTAATAAAGTTACGATCAATGCGCTTGCGAAAAAGATAAAAGTTATGCTGAAATCGAAATCCGCAATAAAACATATCTCTTACAACAATGCCTATGATAAAGGTTTTGAGGATATGAGACGCAGGGAACCGGATATAACTAAACTTAAAAAGGTTACGCATTTCTCGCCCCGTATAGGCACCAGTGAAATGCTTTCCCGTATAATAGCTTATTATAAAGGTTAGAAAGTTAAAATGAGCCTTGCCCAGATAATCGATACTTTTCTCATAGCTTTTATAGTCTCGTATTTATTGACGCCTTTTGTCAGGGTTTTGGCTGTAAAGCTTGATTATCTGGATCATCCTAAAAATAATAAAGTTCACGCACATCCGACTCCGCTTTTAGGCGGCCTTTCAATATTCGCCGGTTTTGTAGTAGCTGTGCTTACAAAAAGCAAAATTATGGCAATGCCTTCAATGCAGGCTATGTTTCTAGGTGTATTTATACTACTTATTATAGGGCTTATAGACGACAAGATGGGAATGATGCCCAACATAAAGCTTCTCGGACAGTTTTTGGCTGCAATGGTTCTTGTAAAATCCGGATTGTGCATTTCTTTTATGGGGAATTATTACATCAATATCTTAGTAACGTATATTTGGATAATTGGTATAACAAATTCTTTCAATCTGCTGGATAATATGAATGGTTTGTCCGCAGGGCTTGCAGCAATAGCGGCTATATTTTTTGCAATAATAGCTTATTTAAATGGCCAGTTTGCAGTAGCGGCTCTCTCTCTGGCGCTGGCAGGCTGTTCATTGGGTTTTCTGAGGTATAATTTTCCAAGAGCAAGTTTATTCATGGGGGATTCCGGAAGTCTTGTCCTGGGATATGTATTATCCGCCCTGGCTATAATGTCAGGATGGCAAGTGCCGGTTATTACAATTTCTGTTGCGGTGCCTCTTCTGGTCTTAGGCTATCCGATATTTGATACCACATTGGTTTCTGTGATGAGGGTGCTTGAGCGTCGTTCTGTGTTTCAAGGGGGGAAAGACCATTCATCACATAGATTGGCCTTATTAGGGTTTAAGAGATATAAGGCTGTTCTAGCAATATACGGAATATGTTTGCTTCTTGGTATTACCGCAATCATTGTTTTAAAAACAAGTGTAATCTATGGGATATGTATGATACTTTTTGCGGTTATTGTAATGATTGGATTTGGTGTTAGACTAAGTTTTGTAGACACCAGGAGTTTTGGGCGCAAGAAAGGAATTAATGAAATCTAATAAAAAGATAGTTTTATTTTGTGAAAAAATATCGGAATGGTCGTTATATATTATGATAATTGTTTTGCCGTTTTCTAAAACGATGCTTGAAATAACAATAATAATTTCTATTGTAAGCATAGTGCTGAAGAAAATTTTAAATAGTGAAAAAATAATATCGGATAAGAATATTGCCAATATTTTTCTGGCAATATTTATAATGGCTTCACTTGTTTCTCTATTTAATAGTCCGTATCTTTTGTTAAGTGTTAAATCTTTTTTTACTAAGATATTAAAATTTGCAGCTTTATTCTTGGCTGCGAAAGAGATTATTAATACAAGGGTGAAGCTTAGCAATTTCGCGATAATGGCGGTAATTTCGTGCATAGTTATTTTAATAGACGGTTTTCTGCAATACTTTTTTTTAGGCATAGATGTCTTGCATTCATACCCTGCATTTGGTGTTTCCTGGGATAATCAAAAGCTGGTTGGGGTTCCAACAGCATCATTTCCTTTTCCTAATGATTTCGCGGCATGGATACTTATTTTTATATTTCCCATGGGTTCGTTTTTTGCTTTTGGCGGATTAGATAAAATTCGAAAATTTCTTATGGCGTTTATTTTTTCGGGCTTATTGTATTTTCTTATTATTACTAAGGTTCGTGGCGCATGGGCGAGTTTTATATGTGGACTTAGTTTTTTATTTTTCTTAAAGCCCAAAACCATAGGGATAATATTGCTTATTGTGATTTTATTTGCGGGAGGACTGGTTTGTAAACAGGCTATGCCACACATAAAATCCATGACTAGTGTTCACTTGCGGGAATCGATGTGGGGAGTTGGGGTGGAAATTTTTAAAAAACATCCTGTAATAGGTAATGGAGTTAATACGTTTTTTAATCGATTCAAAGAGGAAAGGCAAGATGATATGCGTGGTAAAAAAGGCAGCTATGCACATAACTGCTATTTGCAGATGGCGTGTGACACAGGCCTTTTTGGCCTTTTATCATTCATAGCTTTTAGCATAGCGGTTATTGCCACAGGGTGTCGCATAGTGAAAGAACATGCCAACGATTTATTTCTATATCCATTTGCATTGGGAATAACTGTGGGATTAATAGCTTATCTTGCTCATAGCGCGGTGGATACCAATTTATACTCCCTTCCTCTTGCGGCCTTGTTTTGGTTATCGGCGGGAGTTTTATTTGCAATAGATAATCTTTCCAAAACTAATTTATGAGTAATAACATACTTATAATGAATCCGTTTGGTATAGGTGACGTTATATTTTCTACACCGCTTATAGATATCCTGCGTAAGAGATTTCCGGATAGTTTTATAGCTTATGTATGCAATAAACGCTCTTCGGAACTTTTAAATACCAACCCCAATCTTAATAAAATATTTATATATGAAAAAGATGACTACAGAATAATATGGGAGCGTTCGCGATTAGAATATTGCAGAAAACTTTTTCAGGACATGCTTGGTCTTAAAAAGTTTAAATTTAATATATTTATAGATCTTTCGATGGCGTATCAGTACAGCTTGCTTGCGAAGGTCGTAGGAATAAAAAAAAGAATAGGATTTAATTATCGTAACAGAGGACGATTTCTTACTGATAAGATAAATATAAAAGGTTTTGATGAGAAGCATGTCATAGAATGCTACCTTGCGATCCTGACCCTTCTCGATATTGATATAAAAAAGTATCCCGTATCCCCGAGAATTTATGTCACAGATTGTGACCTTGCGGCGGCGGATAAGATCCTGGAAGGCGACGGTATCAAAAAGAGTGACCTCCTTATAGGTGTTGTCCCGGGCTGCGGGGCAAGCTGGGGGGTTGATGCTGCGCACAGAAGATGGGACAGGAAAAATTTTGCGGTTTTAGCGGATAAGCTTATCGATAAATACAATGCCAAGATCGTTCTTTTCGGCGACAAGAAAGAGGTTGAAATATGCAGCGATGTCCAGTCTGCCATGAAACATGAAGTTGTGAACTATTGCGGCAAGACATCATTGCCGGAATTGGCAGCGTTCATATCGCGATGCAATCTTGTGGTGACCAATGACGGCGGCCCGCTTCATATGGCAGTGGGTCTGGGAGTAAATACCGTTTCGATATTCGGACCGGTGGACGAGAAGATATATGGCCCTTATATGGCAAGAGGTGATCATAGGATTATTTTTAATAAAGGTCTTAGCTGCAGGCCATGCTACAGAAAATTTAAATATAGTAAATGTGAAAAACGCGTTTGCCTGGATGGAATATCGGTTGAAGACGTTCTTGCCGGTGCGGAAAGTATACTGAAAAGATGAGTCAAAAAATAGCAATTATAATCGGTGCTGGCCCGGCAGGCTTGACAGCCGCTTATGAATTGACGCATAAAACCGATATTAAGCCGATCGTATATGAAATGAACGATGATGTCGGTGGCATATCCAGGACGGTGGAATATAGAGGTAATAGGATAGATATAGGTGGGCACAGGTTCTTTTCCAAGTCGGATGTGGTTATGAAGTGGTGGCAGGACATATTGCCGTTGCAGGGATCCCCGTCTAGAGATGATATAGCTCTTGGCAGGAAGATATTTCTTTCGGAAAAAAGCGACGCTCCTGATCCCGAAAAGACAGACAGGGTTATGCTCGTTAGAAAAAGATTATCCCGGATTTTTTACCTTAAAAGATTTTTTAATTATCCTGTTACTTTAAATTTCGGCACAATTTCAAACCTGGGTTTGCTTAGGATGATAACCATAGCGGTAAGCTATGCTAAGGCAAGGATATTCCCTATCAAGGATGAGAAATCCCTGGAAGATTTTTTTATAAACAGATTTGGGCGAAGGTTATATTCGACGTTCTTTAAAGATTACACGGAAAAGTTATGGGGGATACCATGCTGTAGTATAAAAGCTGAATGGGGAGCTCAGAGGGTTAAGGGGTTATCGGTTACTAGGGTCATATCTCATGCCCTGAAACGTATTGTTTCAAAAAAGTCTGACGTAAAGCAAAAAGACGTAGAGACGAGCTTAATAGATCAATTTATGTATCCTAAATTTGGCCCGGGTCAGCTATGGAACGAAGTTAAGAAAATTGTGCTTGAGAAAGGTGGAGAGGTATGCCTGGGCTATAAAGTGACAGGTATAAAACAAACTGACGATAAGAGGTATGAAGTTTCTATCAAAAACATTGCTACCGGTAAAATGGAAAAAGTAAAAAGCGATTTCGTTTTTTCCACAATGCCGGCCAGAGATCTTATTAGGGCTTTCGGGAGTATTGCACCGACCGACGTCAGTGAAATTGCGGAAGGATTGAAATACCGGGGCATTATAACGGTCGGAGTATTGCTTAAAGGATTAAAGATAAAAAATAATCTCGGGGTGAAGACAGTAAATAATATCATTCCTGACAACTGGATATATATACAGGAAAGAGAGGTCAGACTTGGCAGAATTCAGGTATTTAATAACTGGAGTCCGTATATAGTCAAGGACAAGGATTTGATATGGATAGGACTGGAGTATTTTTATACCGACGGAGATGAGTTATCAATTAAAACAGACGCGGAATTTGAAGAATTTGCTGCGGAAGAATTGACAAAAATAGGCTTTATAAATAAGGAAGACGTTATTGATAGTATAGTGATCAGGGTGCCCGAAGCCTATCCAGTTTATTATGGGGCGTATGAAAAATTTGATATTATAAGAGATTTTACGGATAGTTTTACTAACCTGTTTTTAATAGGCCGGAATGGAATGCATAGATATAATAATATGGATCATTCTATGCTTACTGCTATGGCTGCCGTAGATAATATTATCAAAGGCGTTGAAGTAAAAGAAAACATATGGAAGATCAATACCGAAACGGAATACCATGAAGAAAAATAAGATATTATTTTGGGGCGCTATTATATTCGCCGTAAGCTTTGCGTATGCGTTGCCGACATATAATAAATTTTGGTTTCCTTTCGACGAGGGAATGACGCTTGCCGCTGCCGATATAATAAATCATGGCGGCATACCGTATAAAGATTTTATAACACCATTCGGGCCGGCTCAGTTTTATATTCTTTCGTTTCTGTTCAAGATTTTTGGTTCATACCTTGAAGTTGCGCATCTATATATCATTTTACTTCACTCTCTGATTAGTATAGTGATTTTTTACCTTTCTTATAAATTATCTTGCAGTAGTAAGTACGCAGTTTTTTTATGGTTAGTTGGCATGAGTTGCCTTGCGCCGAGGATAGGTAGTACGGCATGGTCAATCTGGCCGCTTACATTTTTTTCTATTTTAAGCGCGCTTTCCTTTTTGTTGTTTATAGAGCACATGAGAATTAAATATGCTTTTACTGCCGGATTTCTGGCTAGCTTGGCGTTATTGTCCAGGTATGAATTAGGATGCAGTCTTGTATTTGCCGAACTTACCATCCTTATTTTATTATTTTTACAAAGAGAGTATTATCGGGCGCGAAGTAGGCGCATTATTTTGTTTCGGTCGCTAGGTGCTTATTTATCGGCCGTTATTATACTACCCCTGACGTTTATCGTATATGCGTGGAAAACTAATTTTATACACGATCTTTTCCATTCCATACTTTTACCGTATATAGGTATTATAAAAAGCGTTCCACCGTCTTTCCCCGCACCTTGTTTAAACCCGGTTAGAATATTCTATGGTAGCATGGAGTTCATAACAATAAACCAGAATTATATTCCGATCATAGTCTATATGGTTACGGCCGTTGTTGGGATTTATCTGTATGCCAAGAAAAAGATTGACAAGAAATATGGGATAAGTTTATTGTTTTTAACAATGCTCGGCGTATTGTTGTTTTCGTACGCTTATTACGGAGCAGATGTGTCGCATTTAATGCCGGTCATATTTCCATCATTGATATTGTCAGCTTTTTTGTTCAGAGAATGCTTCAAGAATGGCTTAGATAAAGCGGGTTTTGTTTTCATGTATTTCATCAGGTTTTTCGGTTTTTTAATATTGATACTCTGGGCACTTTTATTTATTAAAAATACGGATAAGTTTATAAAGAATACTTATGTAAAGCCGTTTACCGGAGAATCTGTATTGTTGCAAAGTAGACGGGGTGGTATTTATGTGCCTAAAAAAGAGATAACGGCGGTAAAAAAGGTCATTGAGATTATAGACGCCAACACTTCTCCTGAAGAAAAGATCTTTATCGGTTTTAAAAGCCATAAAGATACGTGGCAGGGCGGAGAGCCCATGATCTATTTTTTAGCGGATAGGCTTCCTGCCACGAAACATTTTATAATGTTTCCAGGTACGTTTAATAAAGAGAAAATCCAGGAAGAAATAATAGCATCTCTTAAAGATGTTAATCTGATAGTACTTGGAAACGGCATTGGGAATAATCCCGGTGTCGAAAATGGTGCGGAAACATTAGATGCATATATAAAAGAAACATACAAGCCGTATGCTCAAGCCGGGACATATTTAATTTATGTTAAAAAGGATTGATTGCACAGTCGGCTTTGAAAGTGTGTCGAAAAGATGAAGTGCGATATCATAATACCTGTATGGAACCAGCTGGAGTCGACGAAGGAATGCGCTGAAGCTATTCTCAGGACGACAGATTATCCTTACAGGCTGATCATAATAGATAACGGAAGCGATTCTGAAACAAAGAATTATCTGGAGGAATTTAAGAAAAAACACGCGCCCGATGCGATCATAATATGCAATGAGAAGAACCTCGGATATGTGAAAGCCGTGAATCAGGGGTTGAGGGTTTCCGATGCTCCGTATGTATGTCTTCTGAACAATGACACCATACCGGGCGCGGGATGGCTCGGTAGATTGGTATTTTTCGCCGAGAAACACAAAGACATAGGCCTTATGAACCCTCTGTGCGACGGCCATTCGGATAGAACTGTAGATGCCTACGCAAAAGAAGTGGCAGCTAATGGCGATAAGTACATGGAAATGAACCAGTGCTTCGGTTTTTGTACTCTGATCAAGCGGGAAGTTATAGATAAAGTGGGATACCTGGACGAAGCTTTCGGTGTCGGCGGATACGATGATACCGATTATTCGATGAGGGCAGGAAAAGCCGGCTACAGATGCGCGTCAGTGCACTCTTCTTACGTTTACCACAAACAGCATGTCTCATTTAAGGCGGCCGGAGCTAAGGACAGTTTCACCGTTAAGGGCCAGCAGGAATATCTGAAAAAATGGCCGCGTCATCTTCGTATCGGCGTTGGTTTTTCCATAAATGAAGGCACGGAAGATACTAAGATTAAAAATATCTTGGACGCGGTGCTTCTTTTAGCCAGGGAATGGTGCTGGGTAAATTTCTGGATATTCGGTGAAGAGCTGAACGGCCGGGACAGGATAGGCTCGGTAGGTAAAAAAATAGGGATGCCGGTCCATCAGAATATAAAGTCTAACTTTATGCCTGCCGCTCTGCCGTCTTTCCAACTTTTACTCAGACTTTTCGAACGTTCTTTCGGTACGAAGAGAAGGAAAAAGTATGACGCGGTGTTCGTTGACAACGCAAATGCTGCAGCCATGCTAAAATTTTTTTATCCCATACACAGGACAGACATTTTTTTAATGACAGCCGATAATAATATAGCAGCCAAAGCGCGGCAGATAATCGACGGCATACGGAAAAAAGAAAAATAAGGAAGATCTATGGAAAAAGTACTGGTTACGGGAGGCGCCGGATTTATCGGTTCTCATCTGGTTGACGGATTAGTGAAAAATAAATACAGGGTCAGGGTGCTTGATATTTTCGAAAAGCAGGTGCATCAGGGGAAGAAGCCCGATTATCTTAATAAGAAAGTTGAGTATATCAAAGGAGATGTCCGCAAGCCCAGAGATCTCCAGAAAGCGCTGGAAGGTATCGATGTGGTGTTCCATCTGGCAGCGCAGGTAGGTGTGGGGCAATCCATGTATCAGATCGAGAAGTATGTCGACCACAATACGCGCGGCACCGCAATCCTCATGGAATATATCATAACCAACAGACCTAAACTTAAAATACGTAAAGTAGTCGTTGCCAGCTCTATGAGTATATACGGAGAAGGCTCATACAATTGTGATAAATGCGGATATAGTGAGCCCATAGAGCGCAGCGAGGAAGATCTTAAAGCCAGGCGCTGGGAATATTTCTGCCCGGAATGCTCACAGATGCTTAAACCTATTGCTACGGCTGAAGAGAAAACTCTTCGTTCAAATTCTATCTATGCTATATCAAAGAAAGACCAGGAGGAGATAGTTCTCAATCTGGGAAAAGCATATAAGCTGCCGGCAGTTGCTTTGAGGTTTTTCAATGTCTACGGTCCCAGGCAGTCCCTGTCAAATCCCTATACTGGCGTATGCGCTATATTCCAGTCGAGGATAAAGAGCGACAGTCCGGCGCTTATTTATGAGGACGGCTTGCAGACGAGAGATTTCGTGAGCGTTAAAGATATCGCCGCCGCCAATATGCTTGTCATGAACTCGCCCGATGCGGATTATCAGTATTTCAACGTTGGCAGCGGTAAACCTATCAGCATACTGGATATAGCAAAGACGTTGAGCCGGTTGTATGGAAAAGAGCCGAAAGTTGTCATAAAGAATGAATACAGGGTGGGAGATATACGCCACTGCTTTGCCGATATATCAAAAATAAAAAGAATAGGTTTTAAACCGTCGGTCAATTTTGATGAAGGCATGCAGGAGATGGTGGAGTGGGGCAAGAGGGCATCGTCGGTTGATATGGTCAATGAGGCTGACAAGATGCTCGCCAAAATGAAGCTGAAAATATGACAGTCAGAAGATGTGACATAATAATGCCGACATGCGGCCAGGCGGAGATGATAAAGAATTGCGTCGAGAGCCTGATAGGATCTTCCGATTATCCCTATAGGCTGATAGCTATAGATAACGGAAATTCCCCGGAGGCGACCTCTTATCTTAAAGAGACCGCGAGCTCGGGCAGGCTGGATATGATATTGATAAAGCCGGAGGAAAATCTCGGCTGGATAAAGTCGATAAACCATGGTCTTGAATTTTCAAAAGATTCCGAATATGTTTCATTCCAGAACGATGATACTGTATTTACCCCAGGATGGCTGGACGAAATAGTTTCTGTATTTGAAAAAGACAGCGAAATCGGCATAGTGAACCCTGAATGGGAAAAGCCGGAAGGCGCTGACATAAAAAAATATGCCTCGGAGCTTGAGCGGAAATATGCCGGCAAGACCATTGATATGGACTGGTGCAGGGGGCATTGTTTTGTGGTAAAGCGCGAGGTTGTGAACAAGATAGGCGGTTTTGATCCGGCCTATATACCTGTTTACTATGATGACAGAGATTATTCTATAAAGGCCATAGAGGCCGGTTACCGGTGCGTGAAAGCCAGGGGAGCGTTTGTTGATCACGTCCGGAACGTTACCATGAAGAGCACTATGCAGCAGGAGAAGATAGCCGAACTTATGGATCGTAACGGCAGAATATTCTATAGGCGATACGGGCATCCTTTACGGATAGTATTTATTTTGCGCAGCATTACCGCATCAAAAAGGCTTCTAAAAAAGATGTGCATGGACCAGAATAAAGTAATAGTCGTTGTGCGCCATAAAGACGTAGTGCCTTATGAAAACACAAACATGAAGGTGATAAAATTTGCCAGTGTATTTTTCAGTGTATCTGCACTACTATACCTGGCGTCCAATAGGAGCAGTAAGCAGCAGAAGAAGACGGACTTTGTATTTACGGATGATAAGGGTTTTTATTCTTTAGTGAAAATATTCAAAGGCCTCATTCCGGCAGAAATAGTTTTTAAGGACGATCTGGACATTCTGGAGAAAGAAGCTGCTGAATCGGTAAAAAAGATTAAGACGAAAGATAAAGAATCAATAAAATGACAGATGCTTCCGCAAGGCAGAGATTGTCGGTTGTGGTTTTGACAAAAAACGAGGAGGATATACTCGTCCGTTGTCTTGAGAGTGTAAAATGGGCGGATGAGATCATTGTTATAGATGATGAATCCTGCGATAAGACTGTTGAGATAGCCAGGCGCTACACTGATAAAGTTATATCGCATCCTCTGAATAATAATTTTTCCGAGCAGAGAAATCTCGGCCTTGACAAATCTTCGGGTGACTGGATACTGCAGATGGATGCGGATGAACGGGTGACTGAAGGTTTGCGTGAAGCTATACTGGTTATTCTGAAGAACGGGTCAGATAAAGCCGTATACAGATTTAAAAGGCTGAATAATTTCTGCGGGAAATTTCTGACTTCAGGCGGAGAAGATGCACACAGGCCGCTGCGGTTACTGAAGAAGGGCAGGGCAAGATTTTCAGGCGACAGGATACACGAAAAGCTCGATATGGAAGGGGCTGTGGGTGATATCGACGCAGTTATGGAGCATTATAATTTTCCCGACATAAGCCACTATGTTGCGACCCAGGATTTTTACAGCGGCATAGAGGCCGATGCGTTATATGAAAAGATAGGGCTTTTGCCTGAGAAGAAGCTCCGCAGGGAACTGACGCTGGGGCCGGTGAAGCTGTTTTTTAAAATATATATAAAACGAAAAGGTTTTAAAGACGGAATGCATGGACTCCTCTTTGCCGCTCTTTCAGCGTGGAGGAGATTTTTGATATACGCAAAATACTGGGAATTGAATAAAGAATATTACGATAAGGGAACCAAATGAAGGTATTGGGATTCGGCGGGCCTTTCTTTCTGCATGATCCGGCTGCGGCTATAGTGGTCGATGGCAAGGTTGCTGCTGCTGCAGAGGAGGAGAGGTTTATAAGGGACAAACACGCGGTGGGTAAGCCTTGCGTCAGGTCCATAGAATTTTGCCTGAAAGAAGCCGGGATAACCCCAGCCGATATTGACGCGGTGGCATTTCCCTGGTCATTTGATGCATTGAATAAAAAGAAGTGGCCCTATGCCTTTAAAACGCTTTTCTCTGAACCGTCCCGTGCCTATAAAGCTATTTCCAAATCCGGAAAACAATGTGCCCAGACACGTAAGGCGGTATTTGATCTCCTGAAACATTTCGGGATCGATCTTCCGCCTGAAAAAATATTTTTTGTAGAACACCACTTAGCTCATGCTGCAAGCGCATACTTATTGTCAGGTTATGACGATGCGGCTATTATGAGTATCGACGGATCGGGAGAATTTACCTCTACTCTATTTGCCGAGGGGAAGGCGGGAAGGATAAAAAAGATAAAAGAAATAGACCTGCCGGATTCTCTCGGACGGTTCTATTCGACCATGACTGCCTATCTGGGGTTTGATCCGAATGACGGAGAATATAAGCTGATGGGGATGGCGCCTTACGGGGATCCTTCCAAGGTAGATCTATCCTTTATGATTTCTACTGATGGCAGATCTTTTAAGGTAAATCCTGACTACGTATGGCCGATAAGGTCACGCAGATTTACCAAAGATGCCATGATACCAAGGAAGCTTGTTGAGCGTTTTGGTCCGCCCAGAAAAGGTGATGAGCTGGACGAGCCTTATATTCATATAGCAGCGGCTACGCAGAAAATATTTGAGGACATAATTTTAAAACTGATGGGTTACCATCTGGGCGGGAGCCTGATGACCTGCGGCAAGCTGGCATATGCCGGAGGGTGTGCGCTTAATGTATCGCTTAACAGGAAGCTTGTCGAGAACCCGCTGGTGAAGGATATGTTTGTCCAGCCGGCATCGCATGATGCGGGTACCCCGCTAGGAGCAGCAGTTTACGCAGCCAATATGCTCGGCGACAGGATAGAGCCGATGAAAGACGCTTATCTGGGGCCTTCGTTCAGCAATGCGCAGATAGAGCAGGCATTGAAGAGATCGGATATATCGTATAAGAAGTCTGCCAATATTGAAGAAGATGTGGCACAGCTTCTTGCGGAAGGTTTGGTCGTTGGGTGGTTCCAGGGCAGGATGGAATTTGGTCCAAGGGCTCTGGGCAACAGGTCTATACTGGGAAATCCGACTATCCCGGGAACGAGCGACCGCATAAATGAGATGGTGAAGTTCCGGGAGAAGTGGAGACCGTTTTGTCCTTCAATACTGCGTGAACATGCAAAAGAGATCCTGGGTAGGGACATAGATGCTCCGTATATGACCTTGAGCTTTCATGTTACCAAAGAATGGAAGAGCCGCATACCGGAAGTTGTTCATGTTGACGGTACGATGAGACCGCAAACCGTCAGCTCGAGCGGCAATCCGCGGTTTTATAAGCTTCTGAAATTGTTTTTTGGAAAGACAGGTGTGCCGGTGCTCATAAATACGTCTCTTAACCGGAGGGGCGAACCGATGGTCTGCAGTCCGGAGGATGCTGTTAATATGTATCTGGGGTCCGGGCTTGATCATCTTGCCATCGGTGATTTTTTAGTTACGAGAAAATAAAAAGAGAAAAATATGAATTGCGATATAGTAATACCGGTATGGAATCAACGCGAGCTTACAAAAGATTGTGTTGAGTCTATATCCAAGAATACTTCAGGTGTGAATTACAGGATAATCATAGTAGATAATGCCAGCGGTGACGAAACAAAAAAATATCTTGAAGATCTCAAAGATAAGAGTCGTGGCAGGGTTGTTATTATCAGGAACGAAACGAACACCGGCTTTATAAAGGCCGTTAATCAGGGTATAGCGTCTTCAGACGCGCCTTACATTTGTATCTTAAACAATGATACGCTTGTTGCGAAGCACTGGCTCAAAGAGATGGTCGACATTGCCGAAACGGCAAATGACATAGGTCTGGTCAACCCATCCAGCAATAATCTGGGGCAGAAGCCTGTTGCGGGCGAGCCTCTTGAATTATGCGCGGAGAAGATAGGGAAAAACCGCGGTGAATTTATAGAGCTGGGGGCGGCCATAGGTTTCTGTATGCTGATAAAGCGAAAAGTCATAGAAAAGATAGGTGTGCTGGATGAGATATACGGAATGGGCAATTTCGACGATACCGATTTTTCCAGAAGGGCTGTGCAGGCGGGCTTCAGGTGTGTGAGGGCTTGCGGTGCGTATGTCTATCACAGGGAAAGTTCCTCTTTCGGCAAGGTGAAAACTTTTGATGCCGATTTTAAACGGAACAAAGAAATATATGAATTCAGATGGGGCAAACCCAGAAGGATCGCTTATGTGCTGGACAGGGTCGATACCAATACACTGAAGAAGATAAACGGCGATTCCATGGGCCTTGCAAGAAACGGTAATTGGGTATGGTATTTTGTAAAAGACCCGATTGTTATTCCTAAGCATTCCAACATAATAGTAAAATATTTCCCGGATAGCTGGTTCTATCTGAAGGCTATCGTTACTATATTAAAAAAGAAGAAAAAATTCAGTGAAATAGTGGTGGGGGAAGAGAGGGTAGGAAAAATTTTATCAAATTTAAGCTTCATTCATAAAGCCGAAATAAAATATTATTAAAGGAAAGGATCTATGGATACAAATAAAATACCGGTTTCTGTAGTGGTGATAACAAAGAACGAAGAGGACAATATAGCCGAATGTCTAAAGAGTGTTTCGTGGGCTGATGAGCTGGTGGTCCTCGATGACAACAGTACAGACAAAACAGTGGAGATTGCCAAAAAGTATACTGACAAAGTTTCCTCTAGAAAGATGGACATAGAGGGCAGGCACAGAAATTATGCGTATTCGCTTGCCAGAAACAAATGGGTCTTAAGCCTGGATGCCGATGAGCGCGCAAGTGCCGAGCTCGAAATAGAACTGCGGGAGCTTTTTAAAACCCAGATGAAAGATATGGCATATTCGATACCTATAAAGAACTTTATAGGCACGCGCTGGATAAAGTATGGCGGTTGGTATCCCGCGCCGAAAGTGCGGCTATTTGATAAGGGTCATTTTAAATATGAGGAGGCCGAAGTCCATCCGAGAGTTTTTATCGACGGCACGTGCGGTCATCTTAAGAAAGATATTCTGCATTATTCTTACCGGGATTTCCACGATTTCTTCCAGAGCCTGAATAATCAGACCACGCTCGAGGCGAGGAAGTGGTTTAAAGAGAAACGTAAAATAAATTTCATAAAGATGTATAGAAAAGCGCTGAGCAGGTTTTTGAAAGCATATGTGCAGAAGCAGGGTTACAAGGACGGTCTTCTCGGCTTTACGGTATCGTATGCCGGAGGGCTGTATCAGTTCATGAGCTATGTAAAATACAAAGAGATGATAAAGAACGAGGCTGGCCAATGAGTAACATATCCCTATCGGTAGTGATGCCGGTTTACAACGAAAAGAATTTTGTCCTGAAGATCATCGAAAAAGTTCTCGGGCTGGAAATGGTCAAAGAACTGGTCATAGTGGATGATTTCTCTAAGGATGGGACGCGCGAACTGCTTAAGAGTACCAAATTTGATGACAGGGTAAAAATATATTATCATGAAAAGAATATGGGGAAGGGCGCTGCCCTGCGGACCGGTTTTGGACATGTTACCAAGGATGTAGTTGTTATACAGGATGCGGACCTTGAATACGATCCTAATGAATTCAGGGATATGATAAAACCGATAGCGGACGGTGCGGCCGATGTCGTTTACGGGTCCAGGCTATCGGGCGGCAAGCCTCAGAGGGTATATATGTTCTGGCACAGGGTCGGAAATGATTTCCTGTCATTCGTTACCAACTTTCTGTACAATTCCACTCTTACCGACATGGAAACCTGCTACAAGATGTTCAGAAAGAACGTTATAGACAATATTAAGGTAAAGTCGAATGATTTTTCAGTTGAACCGGAACTTACCGCGAAGATATTAAAAAATAAGGCGTTGAGAGTTTACGAAGTCCCGATATCGTATTACGGCAGGACTTATGCCGAAGGGAAGAAGATATCGTGGAAGCACGGGTTTGGGGCTCTCTGGACACTTTTAAAATTCAGGTTTACCGACTAATGATAAAGAGTATTTACAAAAAAATATTTTTTGTATTTCTTATAGCCTGGGCTGTCATCTGGGTAAATTTTCTTGTAAGGGACCTGACAAAAGGTAAACAGTTCAAGGAATACAAAGTGCTTTTGTCTAGGGATGACGCGGGGAAGAGATCCTGGACTTACGGCGACAGGTTGTTTGAGTTTCTTCGATTTGCGGAAAAATCTTTGCCATTTAACGTTTCGTATAATTTAGCGGGGGTTGATGAGGCGGCGGTTGATTACAGGCGCGCCATATACTATTTATCCCCGCGTCTTAAGACGGACAATGCTGAATATGTATTAGTGTTTGACAAACCAGGATATATGCAGGACGGGTATGTTATGTATAGAGAGCTCGACCCGTCCAGATTTATATTAAAGAAAATATGATGACAGGGAACTTATATACTATTATCGCTTTTGTTCTGGCAACATCGTTTGCCGGTTTTAATATTGTCATTGCATATGACAGGAAAGATATTTTGAGTGAGCCGGAGCTGGCCGGCTTGGCGTATCTTTTTGGTATAGGGGCGATCGCTTTAGAGTTATTCCTATTCGGACTTTTTAAAATGAAATTTGTAACCGCGCATATACTTCTGCCGTGGGTTTTGCTGGCCATCATAAATATACCGCGCTTCAAGGCCAGGTTCCGTAAAAATAACGCTATCAGACCGGCAATCCTGAAAATAAAATTACCCGAGATGATCATAGCGGCATTACTGATATTTGTCGTATGCTACGCATTTTTTATAGCGCTCATCCGGCCGGTTGAGTCATATGACGCCGTTGCCATCTGGTCATTAAAGGCCAAAGTTATTTACATGGCAGGGACTGTTCCTCCGGACTTCTTTAATATAATAGGCGCTGGATACCAGGGCGCGCATCCCGATTACCCGCTTCTACTGCCGCTTTCACAGGTATGGTTCTATACGTTCATAGGTAATTTTAATGACCATCTTGTAAAAGTGCTCTTTCCGCTGAATTTCCTGGCATTTCTCATTGTATTTTATATGTTCCTGCGGAAGGCCGGCGCTGAACGCATCTTCGCTATGATCTTTACATTTCTTCTTGCATCGGTGAGGCAGTTTTTTAATTACGCGACGAACGGTTACGCGGATATGCAGATCGCTATATACGCATCACTTACATTTCTGGCGCTGTATCTCTGGATAAAGACTAAGTCAAATGTCTATTTCTGGACAGCGTTCTTTGCGTGCCTGTTTGCCATGTGGACTAAAAATGAAGGATCTGTAGTTTTCCTGTCATTCGTTGCCGTGCTATTTATCTATATGACGGCGCAGATAAGGTCGTACGGCAAGATCGTCTCGTCATACGGATCTATCCTTTTTGCAACGGCTTTGCTTTCGGGCTTACTTATCGCATGGTCGCTATTTAAAGGTATTGTGAATGTCCAGAATGACGTTGTCAATGCGCAGTCTTTCGCTACGCTCGATATAACTGAGATATTTAAACGGGCCCTGGCTATATTTTACGAATACCAGCGCCAGGCGTTTGGTGTTAAGTATTGGAACCTTACGTGGGTAGCCTTCATCTTTATGATAATAGCCGGATTTGGGAGGATGATCTCTGAAGACGCAAAATATGTTGTGATACCTGTGTTTTTTATACTTGCGTGCTATACCGCCGTATATTTTATAACGCCCAATGATATCGGCTGGCAGCTGCGGACGACTACGAGCAGACTTCTTCTTCATGTGCTGCCTCTGGTGATATTTTATCTGGCGCTCAGCTTTGCATGGTTTATACCCGGCAGGAGAGATACAGATGAATAAGGTTATATTTATAGACAGAGATGGCGTTATAAATAAAG
>JBAYMS010000020.1:0-24166 GCA_041663425.1 Candidatus Omnitrophota bacterium | reverse complement strand
GACAAACAGCTCCAGAGGCTGCTGTGCTACCATTACACCACCGGGCAACGTACGAATTCGTCTATAAATCTTATACTAAAATCGTTATTTTTTCAACGCTTTCTTCATTTCGAGCTTGGCCCATTCATCTTTCAGCGTAACGATCCTGTTAAAAACGCGCCTGCCTTCTTTCCCAGCTTTCGGATCCAGATAAAAATATCCCATGCGCTCGAACTGATAACGGCTGCCCGGCTTAGCGGATGCCAGTGACTTCTCAAGCTTAGCAGACGCAAGTATCTCGAGTGATCGCGGATTCAGATTGGCCCGGAAATCGGACCCTTCAGGCGCATCATCAGGATCGCGCTTAGTAAATAGCGCTTCATAAAGACGGACTTCAGCATCCGTGACATGTCCTGCCGACACCCAGTGTATTGTCGCTTTCACTTTCCGGCCATCGGGGGCATCTCCGCCGCGCGTAGCCGGATCGTAGGTGCAGTGTATCTCGACAATGTCACCATTGGCGTCTTTTATAACCTCATTACACTTGATAAAATAAGCATATCTTAACCGCACTTCCTTACCTGGAGAGAGGCGGAAGAATTTAGGCGGCGGAACCTCTTTAAAATCATCCCTCTCTATATATAGTTCCCGGCCGAATGTGATTTTCCGAGTACCGGCAGACGGATCCTCAGGATTATTTATAGCCTCAAGCTCTTCTGTTTTTCCTTCGGGATAATTTGTTATTATCACTTTAATCGGCCTCAACACAGCCATAGCCCTGGGAGCTGTTTTATTTAATTCTTCTCTGATAGAGTTTTCCAAAACTGCGATCTCTATGATAGAATCCATCTTTGAAACTCCGATATCATCGCAGAAATTGCGTATCGACAGCGGAGTATAACCACGACGGCGGAATCCTGATATTGTAGGCATCCTGGGATCATCCCAACCCTCTACAAGCTTCTCCCGGACAAGCTGCAGAAGTTTTCGCTTACTCAATATCGTATGGCTTAAGTTTAAGCGGGCAAACTCTATCTGCTGAGGATGGTAAACATTAAGGGTGTCAAGTATCCAGTCATATAACGGCCGGTTATTCTCAAATTCTAGCGTACATATCGAATGCGTTATACCTTCGATAGAATCCGATATGCAATGGGCAAAATCATACATAGGGTAGACGCACCACTTGTCGAGCGTGCGATGATGCCGGTCGTGTTTTATACGGTAGATAACCGGATCGCGCATTATCATGTGCGGGCTCATCATGTCTATCTTCGCGCGAAGCGTACGGCTGCCGTCTGGAAATTCGCCCTTTCTCATGCACTCGAATAAGTCGAGATTCTCTTCGACTGACCGGTCGCGGTATGGGCTATCCTTGCCGGGAGCGGTAATTGTCCCGCGATATTCTCTGGTCTGATCAGCGTTTAAATCGCAGACATACGCTTTACCAGCTTTTATAAGCTGCACGGCATATTCATATATCTTATCGAAATAATCGGAGGCGTAAAAAAGCCTGTCCTGCCAATCAAATCCAAGCCACCTGACATCTTCTATTATGGAATCAACATACTCCTGTTCCTCTTTCTCAGGGTTAGTATCGTCCATTCGTAAATTACACAGGCCTTTATAATCACGGGCAATACCAAAACTTATACAGATAGCCTTGGCATGTCCTATATGCAGATAGCCGTTAGGCTCCGGGGGAAAACGCGTATGGACCTTATCTCCGAATCTTCCTGTTTTAAGGTGTTCGTCGATAATTTCCCGTATAAAATTCTTATCTTGTGTATTTTCCATAATAGATTATGCGGAGGCTTTCTTCATACGCTCGATCACTTTGGATTTACCCAAAACTTCCATCATCTCGAAAAGGCCTGCGCCCGTAGTCTTGCCGCTTATTGCCACTCTGGTAGGATGTATGACCTGGCCGGCTTTTATTTTTTTCTCTTCCACCATGACCCGGCAGATATCTTCTATATTTTTATGCGAAAAATCGTCTGTTTTTTCAAGCCTTGAGACAAAATCAGTCAGGATATTTTTTGATTCCTGCGACGATAAGTGTTTTGCAACGCCCTTCTCCTCAACCTGGTAGCTATCACTAAAAAAAAGATCCGTCATCTGTACGAATTCGGACAGCGTTTTTATTCTCACTTTGTATAATTTAATGACTTGCAGTAATTTCTCATCCGGAGCAGCACTTGCATTACCCGCAACGGCCATATACTGTTTAATAATACCTAATAATTCTCCGTCCGTTTTCGCGGCGATGTATTCACCGTTGATCCATCTGAGTTTCTGTATATCGAATTTTGCCTGCACACCCTTCATATTATTGATATCAAACTTCTTTACCGCCTCGGCCAGCGGTATTATCTCTTTGTCCCCGCCCGGTGACCATCCCAGAAGGAGCAGATAATTCACTAATGCCTCAGGTAAAAAACCTTCTTTTTTATACTCTTCGACCGATACCCCGCCATGCCGCTTTGACAGCTTCGATCCGTCGGGCCCCATGATGAGCGGCATATGCCCGAACTTTGGTATATTAAGTCCGAGGCATTCGTAGAACAATATCTGCTTAGGCGTATTTGAAACATGGTCATCGCCCCTTATTATATGTGTTATCTTTAAATAGGCATCGTCTATTACGCAGCAAAAATTATAAACCGGAGAACCATCCGATTTTATCATAACCTGATCTTTTATCTCATCGGTATTGAAGACTATCTTGCCGTGTATCATATCGTCTATCTCGATTGTCCGGCCCTTGTCTACTTTAAATATGTAAGCCTCGCCCTCGCGATATCCCAAGCCCTGCCTTACTATTTCCTCTGCGGCATTTCGGTATATCTCAAATCTTTTCGACTGATATATAGGCTCTTCATCCCAATCCAGACCCAGCCACTTCAGGTCTTCGATTATCTCTTTCAAGAACCGCTCCTCGGAGCGTGTCTTGTCCGTATCTTCTATTCTTAGAAGCAATTTGCCGCCGTATCGGCGGGCATATAACCAATTAAAAAGCGCCGTCCTTGCGCTGCCAATATGCAGGTAGCCCGTAGGACTGGGCGCGAATCTTACTCTTACCATTTATATCCTTTTTCCAGCGCTTTCTTGTTCTTTAAGAAAAGCTCCTCGTTATTTTTAAATGTAGCTGCAAGCGCAGCCGTAATATTTCTTATCGACAATAATTTTGATCTCTTGGCCAGCGCCCCTACAGCGATCATGTTGGCAGACCTAACGTCACCGAGCTTCGACGCAGCTTCAGTGATGGGAATATTAACGACCGTCACACCTTTTCGCTTTGCAAAATCTCCGGTGAATGTTTTGTTCGCTATAAGAATGCCGCCTTCTTTTAATTTAGTCTCATATTTCATCAGCGATGGTTTATTCATTACTATAAGAACGTCCGGATCGATAACTATAGGGTTTGCTATTTCACCGTCTGAGATCTTTACCATTGAATATGCTGTACCACCCCTGACCTCTGCACCATATGACGGCATCCATGTAACATATTTATCCGCCAAAAGTCCCGACAGGGCAAGAAGCTTGCCCATGAACATTATACCCTGTCCGCCAAATCCGGCACAGAGTATCTCTTCGCAATGTTTTTTAGCAGTTTTTGATTTTGTCATATCTAGCAGCTCTTTATAACACCGAGCGGATAAAACGTCGATACTTCGCTCTTTATCCTGTCAGCAGCCTGTATAGGCGGCATCCCCCAATACGTCGGACACATCGACAGAACTTCAACCATCGAAAACCCTTTATTCTCTATCTGCATCTGAAACGCTTTTCTTATCGCGCGTTTCGCTCTCAGAACTTCGTGCGATGAATGGACCGATACACGCTCAAGATATTTAGCGCCAGGCAGCACTGCCAGCATCTCCAGCATCTTTATAGGATATCCTTCACGCCTTAAGCTCCTGCCGTGAATAGTCGTGCTCGTCTTCTGCCCGGCAAGCGTCGTCGGAGCCATCTGTCCGCCGGTCATGCCGTAAACACCGTTATTTACAAATATTACCGTTATGTTTTCACCGCGGTTTGCGGCGTGTATGATCTCTGCTGTGCCTATAGCGGCAAGATCGCCGTCACCCTGGTAAGTAAATACTATATTCCCCGGACGCACCCTTTTAATGCCTGTTGCTACGGCAGGTGTTCTGCCGTGCGGGGCTTCCGCAACATCAAAATCCCAGTACTCGTATGCTATTACAGCGCAGCCCACAGGAGCCACAGCTATCACTTTTTCCCTGATCTTAAAATCATCTATTGCTTCACAGATAAGCCTGTGAACTATACCGTGTCCGCAGCCAGCGCAATAGTGGTTCTCCGCTTCACGCAAACTTTCCGGACGCGTAAATATAGGCTCGCTACCCACCGTTACAACAGATGAGCTTTGAGCTTTAACCATAGGTGTTTTTTTTATAGTTTTTTTCATACCTTATACATCGCTTCCACGCGCTGCAATATCTCTTCTTCTGATGGTATGCCGCCGCCCATCCTGCCGTAAAATTCTACGCTCGCTCGTCCATTGACAGCCAGTCTTACATCCTCAACCATCTGTCCTGCACTCATCTCCACAACCAGGAATTTTTTTCCAGATGTGGCTGCGGCGTCGAATAGCTTATCCGGGAAAGGCCATAAAGTAACCGGCCTTATAAGGCCTACCCTTAGCCCTTTTGCCCTTGCCATCTCCATCGAGGCTTTAGCGATCCTTGCGACAGAACCATAAGCAACAAGCACCACATCGCTGTCTTTTACGTTTACCGTCTCGCCCCTTACCTCGTCCTGAGTTATAAGTTTAAATTTTTCCTGCAACTTTTTATTATGCTCTTCCAGAGCACCTTCTGCCAGTATTAAAGACCGTATGATATTCTGCTTTCTGCCTTTGGCGCCGGTAAGTGCCCATGGCTTTTCAAAAACCTTAGGGCCGTCTTTAGGTGGTGCTATATGCAAAGGCTCCATCATCTGACCCAAAAGACCATCGCCCAATATCATTACAGGATTTCTATATTTATCGGCCAGATCAAAGGCAAGAAGCGTATATTCAAAAAATTCCTGCGCTGAGGCCGGGGCCAGCACTATTATTTTATAATCGCCGTGTCCGCCCCCTTTAACCGACTGAAAATAATCCCCCTGAGACGGAGCGATATTGCCGAGGCCGGGGCCGCCGCGCTGCATATTTACAATAACGCACGGTAATTCGCAGCCGGCCATGTAGGATATGCCCTCCTGCTTCAAACTGATACCAGGACTAGACGAGGAAGTCATAGCCCTCACTCCGGCAGCTGAAGCGCCAAGCACCATATTAATGGCTGCGATCTCCGATTCGGCCTGAATAAATACACCGTTGGTTTCATACATTCGTTTTGCCATGTATGCGGTAAGCTCATTCTGCGGGGTTATGGGATAACCTGCATAAAATTTACATCCGGCAAGTACTGCGCCTTCACCGCATGCTTCGTTACCGCACATGAGAACTTTATTCTTCATTAATATCTATCCTATTTAAATACTTTTATCCCGCAATCAGGACATATCACAGCACACATCATGCAGCCTGTGCATTTTGTGCTGCCTGAAAAATAGGCAGGCTTCACGCCTTTAATATTCATCTCGCCTGAAATTTTAATAAGCCCGTTAGGGCAATTTACCACGCAAAGGTAACAGCCCTTACACCTATCTTTATCTATCTTTATTTTAGCCATATTAGCCTATAACCTCTTTTATAATTACATCGCAAATTGCGTCGGGTGTCAAGTTATACTTTGAAAATAGTTCTTTTCGCTTGCCATGTTCTATGAATCTGGCGGGAAGGCCTATCCGTCGCACTTTCACACCTTTTATAGAGCTTTTTTCGATAAATTCCAGCACGCTCGAGCCAAAACCGCCATCCAGAACCCCTTCCTCTATCGTTACGATCTTCTTTACGCCGGCAGAGAGATCTGATAATAGTTCTTCATCGATCGGTTTTATGAATCTTGCGTTCACAACTGTAGCCGCGATCTTCTTTTTCTCTAATAACTCCGCTATTTCAAGCGCGGTTTCGACCATACTGCCTATAGCGACTATCGCAACGTCCCGTCCCGTCCGTAAAATTTCCGCTTTACCCAGTTTAATGGGCGCCCCCGATGTTTTATCAGGAAGAGAAGCGCCGCGCGGATAACGTATAGCCACCGGACCATTGAGCTTGACCGCAAATTCCAGCATATCTCCAAGCTCTGCGGGTGAAGCCGGCGCCATTACAGTAAGATTGGGTATATTCCGCAGGTAAGCTATGTCAAAAAGACCATGGTGCGTCGGGCCGTCTTCTCCCACAATGCCCGCCCTGTCGAGACATAATATAACGGGCAGATTCTGCAGACAGACGTCATGTATTATCTGGTCGTAACTTCGCTGCATAAAAGTAGAATATATCGATATGATCGGTTTGAAACCACCGCGAGCGAGGCCGGCACCTAAACCTACGGCATGCTCTTCGGCTATACCGACATCAAAAAACCGTTCCGGGAATTTCTCTGAAAATTTGCCAAGGCCTGTGCCATCTGGCATTGCCGCGGTTATTGCTACGATCTTGGGATCGCCTTCTGCAAGTTCAAGCATTTTATCGCCGAATATTTTAGTAAATGTAACCTGTGTTCCTGCGGATAACTTCTTTCCCGTGGCAAGATCAAATGCTCCCGTCCCATGGAATGAGACGGGATCTGCTTCTGCAAATTTATAGCCTTTTCCTTTTTTGGTTATCACATGGATCAATATCGGCTCATGCAGATCTTTAAGGTTCCTGAATGTAGTGACAAGCTGGGTAATATTATGACCGTCTATAGGCCCGAAATATCTGAAGCCCAGTTCTTCGAAAAGCATTCCCGGTATCAATAAGTTCTTGAGCCCCTCTTCCAGCTTTCTGGCGGCCCTGTATGCCCTGAAACCAAAGCGCGGGATCCTCTTTATGACCTTTTCAACATCCAGCCTAATCTTATTATAAGCGGGTGCAGCCAGTATCCTGTTCAGGTACTTACTCAACGCTCCGACGCTTTTCGAGATCGAACGTTCATTATCATTTAAAATTACGATAATATCTTTGCCTGTATGGCCCGCGTGGTTTAAAGCCTCGAATGACATGCCGCCGGCAAGCGAAGCATCGCCTATAATAGCGATCACTTTATTCTTTTCACCCGACAGGTCCCGCGCCATTACCAAACCGAGCGCATTTGAAATAGACGTGGAGCTGTGACCGCATGTAAAAAGGTCATACTCCGGGCTTTCTTCTTTATTAGGGAAACCGCTCAGCCCGCCCAGTTGTCTGAGCGTAGAAAATCTACTCAAACGGCCAGTCAGTATTTTGTGAGGATATGCCTGATGGCCTACATCCCACAATAAAAAATCCTTTGGTGTATCAAATGCATAGTGTATGGCAACAGCCAGCTCAACTGAACCTAAACTCGAGGCGAGATGCCCTCCGGAGTACGAGACAGTCTTCAGGATCTCCTGTCTTATTTCATCCGCCACTTTTGGAAGTTCCGTCAATGATAATTTCCGAAGATCGGAAGGCTCTTTTATATTTTCTATCATTTTTTTCTCGTAAGTATATAGTCAGCTATTTCATTTAAAATTTCGTTCTTTTTTCCAAGTATTTTCACGGCTGCCTTGGCTTTATTTGTCATGACCTTAACATGCTTTTCCGAAAAACCCACTTCTCCGTCGAGCTTATCATCTACCGCCTGAAATACCATGCCGACATTTACACCATATTTACGCAGCGCTTCTATCTTTTTTCTACCTGCGCAGGCGGATAAAGCACCCAGCACTGCGGACACTTCAAATAATTTTGCGGTCTTAAGATGATTGATCTTTCCGATATTCTTATCCCGCGCTATGTCAAGCGCCTGCCCTCCTACCATACCCAAAGAGCCGATGGCTTGAGACAACTCTCTCGTCATCTCAGCAACTACAGATGGCTTATATCCGCGCGCTATCACTGTAAATGCAAGCGGCAGTAGCGCGTCTCCGGCAAGTATCGCTACTGCCTCGCCGAATTTCTTATGACAGCTTGGTTTGCCGCGGCGGTAATCATCGTCATCCATCGAAGGCAGGTCATCGTGTATCAAAGAGTATGTGTGTATAAGTTCTATAGCGCATGCTGCCGGGATCGCATTCTTTAGTTTTCCGCCGCAGGCGATAGCCGCTTCGGTCAGAACAACCGGACGAACCCTCTTGCCTCCGGAGAATACACTGTAGCGCATGGCTTCATGCAAAACCGCAGGCGCGGTTTTATCGGATGGTAAAAGTTTATCAAGATTTTTATCAATAAGTTCTGTAAGATTCAAAAAAGCCCCTCTTCTGTCTTCTGCTTTCTTTTCTTCTGTGATGCATCCGGCTTTATTTCTTCTTCGGCAGTTTTCTCGTCAAATGGCTTTAGCTCTAAGGAACCGTCTTCTGATTTCAATAAAATCTCAACTTTTTTCCTGGCCACCTCGAGCTTCTTAGAGCATGCCTTGGACAGCCTTATACCTTCTTCGTATTTTTCAAGTGAATCGTCAAGAGAAAGGCTCCCGCCCTCCAGCTCTTCCACTATCTTTTCAAGTTTTTTCAATGCTTCTTCAAATTTCATCTCAGCCATATTGACCCCCTTATCCGATCTCTTCCACCCTGCTTTTAAATTTTCCGTTGCCCAGTTTAGTTTCGACCATATCGCCTATTTTTATAGACTTTATATCTTTTAAAATTATTCCTTCCGGAAGTTTAACGCTTACGCTATAGCCCCGCTTCAGGATCGCCAGAGGATTGAACGCTTCCAGCTTACTGATAACAAGATTGAAATTTTCACTTTTCATTTTTAGCAGATGGTCAACCCTTATATTTATGTCTTTACGGAAATCGTCAATCATCTGTTCGTATTGCGTTATCAGATTGAGCGGCTGTCTTAAAATGTAGCTGTCTTTCACAGCCGTAAGCCGCTCGGCAAGACGATTAACCTTGCCGGTAAGCGCATTATTAAGTCTGGTCGTAGCGGTAGTTATCAGCCCGACGAGATCTTCCTTCCTCGGTATCACCAGCTCCGCTGCGGCTGAAGGCGTCGGTGCCCTGAAATCGGCGACAAAGTCCGAGATCGTATAGTCTATTTCGTGTCCGACGGCGCTTATTACCGGTATCTCCGACTCATAGATAGCGCGCGCCACCACTTCTTCATTGAAAGGCCAAAGATCCTCGAGCGATCCACCTCCGCGCCCTACGATCATAACATCTATATTTTTAAGTTTGTTAAATTCCCTGATGGCTTTTGCTATTTCGTCTTTCGCAGCTTCGCCCTGGACTTTTACAGGATTGATAATGATCTCGACGTTAGAAAATCTTCTGCGCGTAACATTGAGTATATCCCTTATGGCCGCGCCTGTGGGGCTGGTAACTATGCCTATCCTGGTCGGAAGGAACGGTATTTCAACCTTATGTGCCTGATCGAACAATCCTTCCTTCTGCAATTTCTCTTTCAACTGCTGGAACTGCAGCTGCAGCGCTCCGATCCCCTTAGGCTCGATCTCTTCGGCGATCATCTGATAATCGCCCCGCGCTTCATAGACCGACATCTTACCAAAGCAGATGACTTTCATCCCGTCTTTGGGTTTAAATTTCAATTTGGCGTTTGAGCGGGCAAACATAGCGCATTTTAAGACTGCGCCTGCGTCCCGCAGGGAAAAATACATATGGCCGGATGAATGCAGTATGAAATTAGATATCTCGCCCTCGACCCATACCGCAGGAAATGAGTCTTCGAGTATTACGCGGACATATTTCGTCAGCTCACTGACGGTATATATGTGTTTCTCTTTCTGCTCGTTCATATCACCCGCCGGAAATTTTACGCTAACTTTTTCTGAATGCGCTTGATCGAATTTGCCTTACCGGTTTTTTCGTCAATATCGATAATGGCGCCTTGAAGACATATGTCATTCTCCGCCATTTCAAATTTCATAGGCATCTGAGTTATGAACCGCGCCAGTATCTGTTCTTTTTTGCGGCCGATAACTCCGTCAAGCGGGCCCGTCATTCCTGCATCGCATAAGAACGCTGTACCATTAGGCAGTATCTTCTCATCCGCGGTTTGTACGTGTGTGTGGGTTCCGATTATGGCGCTGACCTGACCGTCAAGATACCAGCCAAGCGCAATCTTTTCGCTAGTCGCTTCAGCGTGCATATCGACTATGATGATCCTTGTCTTGCTCTTTATTTTTTCGATCTCTTCTTTAGCCACCCTGAACGGGCATTCAAGCGGCTGCATGAATACACGTCCGATCAGATTGATAACTCCTACGTCTATGCCGGACTCCGATCTTATTACTGTAGATCCGGAGCCGGGATCACCGGCAGGATAATTCGCCGGGCGTAAAATACGCCTGTCGGAATCGATTCTGTCGATTATCTCTTTACGCTTCCAGATATGGTCCCCGGAGGTAATAACATCGAGGCCATGATTAAAAAGCTCGTTTGCAAGCGAAGGCGTGATACCGCTTCCACCGGCCACATTTTCACCGTTGCCGATCACAAACTCGATATCATTGGCTTTTTTAATGCCGGGTAGAAGCTTCTCAATGGCCACCCTTCCCGGCTCGCCTACTATATCTCCCATGAAGAGGATCTTCATTTCGCATACTCCACGGCTCGCGTCTCACGTATAACCGTAACTTTGATCTGGCCCGGATATTCCAGGCCCTCTTCTATCTTTTTTGTAATATCCCTGGCCATAACTGCTGCCTGGGCATCGTTTATCTTTTCCGGCTGGACTATTACGCGTATTTCACGTCCGGCCTGTATCGCGTATGCCTTCTCAACACCCTTAAACGAATCAGCTATCGATTCCAGCTTTTCAAGACGTTTGACGTAAGTCTCGAGAGTTTCTCTGCGGGCTCCCGGCCTGGATGCGCTTATGGCATCGCCTGCCTGGCAGAGTACCGCCAGAAGCGTCTTCGGTTCTATATCCTGGTGATGCGCCTCAATAGCATGACAGATATTTTCAGACTCGCCGTATTTTCTGGCAAGGTCTGCTCCTAATTTCGAGTGAGTGCCTTCAACTTCGTGGCTTACAGCTTTGCCTATGTCGTGTAAAAGGCCTATTCTTTTTGCAAGATTAAAGTCGAGCTTCAGTTCGCTTGCCATCACACCCATCAGGTGCGCAACTTCCTTGGAATGCTCGAGCACATTCTGTCCATAACTTGTGCGATACCGCAGACGTCCCAGAAGTTTTATCAATTCAGGGTGAAGTCCATGCAAACCTGTATCAAATAACGCTTTCTCACCTTCTTCGCGTATCGTATTTTCCATCTCTTTCTTAACCTTCTCCACGACTTCTTCTATTCTTCCAGGATGTATGCGTCCGTCCTGAAGCAGGCGCTGAAGTGACAATTTTGCTATTTCACGTTTTATCGGATCGAACCCGGAGAGAATAACAGCCTCGGGCGTATCATCGATAATAACGTCTATGCCAGTCGCTATTTCCAGAGCCCTGATATTTCTGCCTTCACGTCCTATGATCCTGCCTTTCATCTCATCGCTTGGCAGGTTTACTACGCTTACTGTGGTTTCAACAGCATGTTCCGCCGCGCACCTCTGTATCGCCAGGCCTATTATTTTGCGCGCTTCCTTGTCAGCCTTCTCTTTGGCTTCATCTTCGGAACGCTTTATCATGATAGCCGCTTCCTGCTTAACCTCATCTTCTAGTTTCGTCAGGAGTAGTCTCTTGGCTTCCTCACGGGTCATGCCTGAAATATTCTGCAGCTTTTCTCTTTCTTCCTGAAGCAGCCTTTCCAGGTCCTTATCTTTCAGGACCAGCGCTTTCTCTTTTTCGCCCATGGCATGATCGCGTCTTTCGACGTCTTTCTCTTTCCGGTCGATCATATCCATTTTCCTGTCAATAGACTCTTCCTTCTGGATAAGCCTTTTTTCCAGGACAACCAGTTCTCCGCGCCTGTCTTTAGTCTCTTTTTCAAATTCGCTTCTCAGCTTCAAAAGCGTATCCTTAGCCTGCAATTCCGCACTATGACGTAGTTTATCAGCCTCAGTCCTTGCCGTGTCTATCATCTTCTTGGCGCTATCTTCAGCATCTTTCAATTTCTTTTTAGAATGGATCTTCCTTAGAAGATATCCAAGCGCCACGAAAAATAATGCGGCAATGGCAGCAAGGCCTATATAAATAATTGTGCTATCTTGATGTTGCTGCATGTTGTCCTCCGATTTGTTGTAGTCATACTCCGGACAAATCGTCCCGAGGTGCTTTTATTTAATTCCGGCACCGAGGGACTACCTTAGATGTCCTTGACTTTAATTTATGCTGTGATGGTTTTCCAGACGGGAATGTCGTGTGAATCTCGAGGAAGGTGCTCTACAACCTGAAAGTCGAAAGCAAGCCCTATAGTTTTGGTGTCATTTGGCAGCGCGCATAAGAATCTATCATAGTAACCGTGTCCCCTGCCCAGCCTCACATTGTTTTTATCGAAGGCTATTCCGGGAACTACAATCAAGTTTATATCTTCTAAAGGAACCTCTTTTACGTGGCCCGCTTTGGGCTGATAGATTCCAAAATGCTGCCGCTCCAAATCTTTTATCCTATCTTTAATTTCACCGGCTATAAGACGTTTTTCTTCCTTAATGATCACAGGAACACACACTCTCTTCCCAATCTCAATTGCCTCATCTATCATAGACAAAGTATATACTTCATCTTTAAGTGAGACATAAAACATCACAACTCTGGCTTCTTTGAAAGCCTTTTCGTTAAATAACTTATCCTTTATTATACCACTCTTTCGCGTTTTTTCAAGGTCCGAGTGGGAATTTAACTTTTCGTATATATGCTTGCGTATCTTATGTTTCATTTAATTTTTATTAGATTTTCGCTTTCTTTTTTGCAATGTAATCGTCAATTGCGCTTCTAAGAGCCTGTTCGGCCAATACTGAGCAATGCATCTTCACTTTTGGCAGACCTCCCAATGCCTCAGCTACTGCATGATTAGACACTTTAAGCGCTTCCGGTATTGTTTTACCTTTAACCAGGTCAGTAACCATGCTGGATGTGGCTATTGCCGCACCGCATCCGAAGGTTTTAAATTTGGCATCGGTTATAACTTCTTTTTCATCGACTTTGATGTATAGTCTCATGATATCACCGCAAACTGGATTACCAACATTGCCTATACCGCTGGCGTCCGGAATCTCACCCACATTGTGAGGGTTCCTGAAATGTTCCATTACTTTTTCTGAATATTGACCTTCCATAAAAAGCATCCTTTCAAATTTTCTTTGAAAACTTATTACTTCTTTTTAGCTTCATATAGCGGCGACATATCGCGCAGCCGCTTTATTATCGGAGGAAGTATCTCCAATACATAATCGACGTCTTCTTTGTTGTTGTCACGCCCTAAAGAAAATCTCACCGACCCCTGAGTATCCGCCGGATCCACGCCCATAGCTGTCAAAACATGCGATGGCTCGAGCGACCCGGAAGTACACGCAGATCCTGTAGACACACCCACGCCTTCCATATCAAGATTCAATATGATCGATTCTCCTTCGAGATATCTGAATCCGACGTTCAGTGTGTTGGGAAGCCGTTTTTCCGGATGGCCATTAAGCCTGACCTCTTCTATTTTCGAGATTATGCCCTTATAGAAATAATCTCTTAGGTCGGAAAGTTTTTTGTTTTCTATCGCCATCTCTTTCTGGGCAAGCTCACATGCCTTGCCGAACCCTACCATCCCGCTGACATTCTCAGTACCTGCGCGCTTTCCCATCTCGTGATGACCGCCCAGCATTTGCGGGGTTATCTTAGTGCCCTTCTTTATATATAAAGCACCGATACCTTTCGGCCCGTAAAGCTTATGGCCGGACATCGAAAGAAGATCGATGTCCGCATTTTTCAGATCGATAGGAAGCTTACCTACGGCCTGAACGGCATCAGTATGAAAACATATGCCTTTTTCCTTTGCGATCTTCCCTATCTCTTCGATCGGCTGGACTGTTCCAACCTCATTATTCGCATACATTACTGTTATAAGTATCGTTTTATCAGTAATGGCCTTCCTAAGCTCGTCTAGCTTCACTACTCCATATTCATCTACACCGACAAAAGTAATATCGTATCCCTCTTTGGCTAAATACTTACACGTATTGAGCACCGCATGATGCTCTATAGTAGAAGTTATGATGTGATTTCCCTTCGAACGAAGAGCTGCCGCCACACCCTTTATCGCAAAATTATCCGATTCCGTGCCTCCGGCGGTAAATATGATCTCCTCGGGGCTGGATGCTCCGAGCAATGCGGCAACTTTCTGTCGCGCGCTATCCACCGCTGTCCTGGCAGACCGGCCAAACTGGTGTATACTGGAGGCATTGCCGTATATCTGGCTAAAATACGGAAGCATAGCCTCCACGACCTCTTCGCGCGCACTGGTAGTCGCGTTATTATCCATGTAAACTTTTCTCATACTCATACCTTCACCTGCCTTCTCGGACTTCGATCAAGTTTTTTAGTTTCCATGCACAGATCTTCTAAAGTTATCGCATCAAGGCAATTACTTATCGCTTTTGCGAGTTTCAGCCATACAAGTTTCGGAACACAGCCGGAGCTTTTTTTACAGACGTTTGACCCTTTTGACGCCGCTACGCAATGAACCGGATAAATATCACCTTCCAAAGTCTTAACAATATCTCCGACGGTAATATCACACGTATCTTTTGAAAGGATATATCCGCCCTTTGAACCCCGCACGCTATCGATAAAGCCTTTATGGCGGAGCTTGTTCAGGAGCTGTTCCAAATAAGCTATCGATATACCTTCTTCCTTTGATATATCTGTAATAGATAACGCACCATTTGAGCCATTCATAGCGATATTCAGCATCGCCCGTAACCCATATGTCGATTTTGTTGATAGCTTCATGGTTTGATTCTAGCATAGTTGACAGATTTAGTCAACATTGAAATGAAAATAAATTTTCCTGGTTTGGAATTTTACTGCGCTTTCTCCTGAGAGTAGTTTATTGCCCTGATGGGATAAGGGATAACGATCCCTTCTTTGCGGAAACGCTCTGTGAGACGCTTTATAAATTCATGCTTAATAAGAAATTGCCCTGTGAATTCCCTGGCCATCAAATTTACAACTAACGTAATACCGGAATCGCCAAATTCTTTATACCTGACCGCTGGTTCATATTCAGGAATACCGCCTGTAACATTTTTCATAGTATCTTTAGCCGCCTCTATCGCTGCGTGCTCGGCTTTTGCAAGATCTGTATTGTAATGGACCGAGAGCTCGACGGAAAATGCGATACTTTTATCCGGGAGATTATAATTGGTAATGATGCTCTGAGTAAGTTTGGAGTTTGGCACCAGCACAACATTGTTGGGAAGCATCCGTATTTTAGTAATGCGCCAATCAATATCCGTAACGTATCCCTCCTGGCCCGATTCCAATCTTATATAGTCGCCTACTTTAACCTGCCGCGCCATTATCACATAGAATCCTGCAAATAGATTTGATAACGTCTCCTGGAGCGCAAGAGCTACGGCCAAACCTCCTACTCCTAAAGTCGCAAGTATTGGGGTAATGGAAATGCCGAGCGCATTCAGTATAATAAGGAAGCCGATACCTATGATGATTATTCGCGCTACATTTTGAGTAAGCGTCGTGGCAGGTAAGGCCTTGCCTATGTTGCCCGAATAACTCCTGATAAGACCTGATGTTATGTTTGCAAGGACCAGCGTTACCGAAAGTATGCCTAATATGAGAAGAGTCTTACCGGAGATATCCACCCAATAAGCGGGAATCTTTGAAACGTTAAGCGCCATATATATTGCAAACATCGCACACCATATTACAAATGGGCGGCTTATGCCGTGCATTATGATGTCGTCGATCTCGGTCTCGGTATTCTTGGCAAGGTGGGTAAGTTTTGAGATTATAATTTTTCGTATGATAAGACCTACGGCAAATGATATCACAAAAGCCGTTAGCGGCTCTACAACAACTATCATATTATTAAAGCTCAGGTGCTTCAATGTCTCCATCATAACTTAACCTCTCTGGGCTTACCGGATTTGGAATGGTCCTTCGGCGCTTTTATTTCCTTCAAAAGGTGCAGTTTGTTCTTTTTCTTAAGTTCATTATATATAAGTATCCAAGCACAATCCCGGTTTTTATCAACTTCACATTTTCCTTTATCCTGTCCGCCGCACGGCCCGTTCAGGAGAGATTTAGGACAACGCGTTACAGGACAAATAAGACCTGTCAGTTCCAAAACACAGTCTCCGCATGCAGAGCATTTTTCCAGAAATACACCGGCGGAATCTATTGCGCCCATAAATAGCGTATCGCATCCTACATGAATAGGCTTATCGCTCCTCATGTTCTCTTTTACCGACTGGACGCCCAGGCCGCAAGCCAGAACAAGCACAGCGTCGGAAGATTCGATGGTTTTCCTATTCTTGGCAAGCTCTACTTTTGTCTTCGCGGCAATACAAGGTGCGGAGGGTATACAGTATCCCGTAACCGTCTTGCCTTCTTTTTCCAGAGCATCTTTTATTTTCTTTACGTCTTCCTCACCGCCCGTTTTACACGTAGTCGAGCACTCACCGCATCCGATAATAAATACAGACCTCTCGCCCTCAAGGCGTTTCAGTATATCTTTAAATTCTTTTTGTTTTGTTATTATCATAAATCTGCCTCTAATTTTTTTATCTTCTGCAAAACAACGGGGTTTGTTCCAAATTTTAGTAGCTCTTTGTATAATTGTAAAGCTTTTTCGCGCTCACCATTTTTGACATATCTATCTGCCAGCACATCGAATGCAAATACCCTGTCGCTCTCTTCGTATGGATTAGTTATAGCGTTTATCCCTTTAGCGTCGATCCATAGCTTACAGGCGCGTTCGAGATATATTACCGTGTTTTTATGATCGCCTTTTTTTGAATACAATTCTCCTATAGCGCTCAGTATCTGGGCTGAATCAGGATTGTTAACAGCTCCTTCTTTTAAAAATTTAAGACTCTCGTCATTTCTGCCTATGCGCTGCAGCCAGTAAGCACCGAGTACATAGCCGCGTATATCATTAGGATTAAATGCAACCTCGACATAAAACCATGGGAGCACTTCCTTCTCTTCCTCTGGCTTAAGATGCGAATCTGCCGTTACCCTTACCTGCGAATGGAGTTTTTCATAAAAATTTGCGTATTTGGCCGGACCGGCATCATGTTCTTCATGCTCATGTTTTTCCGCCGTCTTAACAACCTCGTCAAATAGTGACTCTCCCTTATGGTATGCCAGCGCCTGTTCGAAAGGCAGCCCCCTATGATGGTATTCCTCAGCCTTCATAAAGGCCCAGTCTCCGACGAAAATCCTCAGGCTGCCGAACATTCTTTCAATTATGTCGGCTCCGGATCTTTGCGGCAGCAAATTATTGTGAAATGTGCTGTTCAAGCATACGGCCGCAGCATAAAACAACAGAATCGTTATGGGTAAGGCTAATTGTCTCTTCATTTATAGGTTACGGCGCCTGAATCCTAAATAGGTTAACGACAAGAATATGGCGGTATATATAAAAGCATAAACGATGAGAAAGAAGAACGCCCATACCGGGACTGTGTCCCATGTATGGATTATCTTTTCTTTGATATCGAATAACTCCGGGTGCGGCAGGAATATGTATGCAGGAAATGTCGCCCCAAACCAGCTTGCAGCAAAATAGAGCATCATTGTTATTCCGGTATTTACCGCTGTGCTAAGATATAATGACAACAGGATGGCAAGCGACGAAAAGAACGACATCAGGCATATATGCAGGACATACCCCTCCAATAAAAGAAACGGCGGGCTTGAAAAATCACCTCGTAAAAAGAACGATGCAAGTATTGTTATATAAAACAACGTGAAGCTGATCACTGATACGAGCAGGACTCCGGCAAACTTTCCGAGAATAAACTCTCCTCTTGAAACAGGATGCGCAAGTATCGGATAGATCGTTTTAGATTCTACTTCCTGCGGTATCTGGCGCGCAGCAAATACTATAGCTATGATAACCGAGAATATATAAGCGAATGATATGCCAACCTCTCTGAAATACCGCTCAAAACCTTTTTGTCCGCCGAAGGATACTCCCGCTGCGTAGAAAATTATGACTACTAAAAGCGCAAATATAAGATAGAAATCTTTACGCCTTACCAGTTCTTTTAAAACTGCAAATCCCAGCACCTTTATATTTTTCATCTCTATTCCGTAATTATTTTAACAAAATAATTCTCAAGCGAGTGCTCGCCTTTTTCGTTAAGGAGTTTTTTGACGGGTCCTTCCTTAAGGACCATTCCTTCCTTCATTATGCAGACATTATCGCATATGAGCTCTGCTTCGGAAAGCTCATGGGAAGAGAGAAATATGGTCCTGCCTTCGCTCTTTTTTTTGTTCAGGATGTTCCGCATATCTATCCTGCCTAACGGATCGAGCCCGGAAAAAGGCTCATCGAGAACAAGAAACTCAGGATCATGCAATATAGCCTGTGCCATATTGAGACGTGACAACATTCCTTTGGAGAATGTTCTTATGAGCTGATTTTTTTGATGGGAAAGCCCCACTTGGCCCAGGGTATCATCTATTTTCTTTTCAAGTTCTCTTTTTTTTATTCCGGCCAGTTCTCCGAATATCCTTAAAACTTCGGCAGCTGTCATAAACCAGTAATAATTGGCTATCTCGGGCATGTATCCTATGCGGGATTTCGCTTCTGCTGAAAGATGGGGCTTTCCCAATAACTCTATTGAGCCGCTTTTTATAGTGATAAGGCCCAGTATAGATTTTATGAGCGTGGTCTTTCCTGCACCGTTAGGGCCCAGAAGACCAAACATCTCCCCCTGGCCTATATTAAGACTCAGGCCGTCTAAAACAGCCCTCTCTTTATTAAGCCCCTGCGGATAAGAAACAGCGAGATCTGTTATTTTTAATACAGATTCCATACGCTATTATTTAGACTGCCTGAACTTTCTTCACCTCAGGTACAGCTTTTTTTAATTCCGCTTCTACAAAATTGGACAATGTCACCTGGCTCATCGGACAGCATCCGCATGCGCCTTTTAGCCGGACTTTAACAACTCCGTCTTCAATGCTGACCAATTCTATATCTCCACCATCCTGCTGTAATGCCATTCTGACTTTTGCCAATACCTTCTCGACTTTTTCTTTCACGCTTTCACCTCTTTTATTTTAATAATTCGTTTATGTCCGCTTCAAACGTTTCTTTGGTCCTGGACCCTATATACATTTTAACCACTTTCATGTTTTTGTCTATCACAAATGTCGTCGGTATGGACCGGACCGGTCCGTAAAGAACACTCACCTTGCCATCATCGACGAGCACAGGATAGTTGATACCCATCTTATCGGCAAAATTCTTTGAGTCCTGGGCGGTAACCAAACTTACGCCGACAAAAGTAAATCCTTTACTACCGTACGCTTGCTGAAGTTCTATAAAATCAGGTATCTCTGCCCGGCACGGAGGACACCAGCTGGCAAAAAAATTCAGTATAACACCTTTGCCTTTAAAATCTGATAGATTTACTTTTTGGCCTGCTATATCTGTAAGACTAAAATCGGGCGCATCCTGTCCGGATTCAACTGCCCTGCCCTGAGTACACGCCCCAATCAGAACTACTGCAACTGCAATGGAAACAATTTTCGCCCATACATATTTTTTCATGAATTCCCCTCCGGGTTATCTTATTTTACAAACAGCGTTTCCAGTTTCATAGCAATGACGTTCAGATAATTTGTCATTATCAGTATGCCGACTATCACCAGAAATATACCGCTTACTATATTTACCAAACTTATGAGTTTTTTAAGTTTATTCAAATATACAACGAATGTATTCACTAATAGCGCTGTAATTAAAAACGGAAGCGCTATGCCAAGCGAATACACGCTTAACAACTTTGCGCCTTCGACGATGCTTGTCTTAGTGCCAGCTAAAAGCAGTATCGAACCAAGTATCGGCCCGGCGCACGGCGTCCAGGCAGCGGCAAACGTCACGCCTATAAGGAATGACCCTATATAGCTTGCGCCTTCGGTCCTGACTTTTATCTTTGCTTCTTTACCAAGGAAATCGAACCTGAGCACTCCCATAAGATACAAGCCGAATAAAATTATCAGGACCCCGCCGGCCATTTGTATAATTTTCTGATACTGAAAAAGCGCTTTTCCTATAACTGTGGCTGTAAGACCAAGCAATATAAATACAATGGAAAATCCTATAATAAACAGAAGCGAATGTATTATGCTGCGTCTTTTTGCAGCGCTCTTTTTCGCCGGATCACTAAGGTCGTTTAATGATATGCCTGTTATATACGCGATAAAAGACGGTATTATCGGTAAAAGGCACGGCGACAGAAATGTCAGAAAACCGGCAGTGAATGCAACTGCATAAGAGATATTTTCATTTGCCATAAATAGCTCCTGGTAAGTTTACTGCTGCTGCGTCACTCTTATTTTAACTACGCTCAACTCTTGTTTCATAGATGAGATTTGCTCCATAATAGCTTTTTGGTTATTTATTATCTGGTCGAGCTTGGACGACACTTCTGAAGAGTCGTCCTGTGCGTTCGCATTGTTGATCAGTAAAGGTATTGTTATCAAAAATAACATAAGAGCTGCCACTATCATTAATTTGTTAACTTTCATGCATACCTCCTTATTTGTAGTATCCAAGAGCCTGAAATCCTACACCCAACAAAACCGACAAAATCACGAGCACAGAAAGAAAAGTAATCAATATCTTCATGCCGTATTCCTTTCTTAAGACCAATACAGTCCCATAGCTTGCGACCGGGCCTATCAGAAGAAGCGTCATAGCGGCACCGTGGTTCATTCCCTGCTTCATAAGGCTGTCAATAAGCGGAACGCTTGCAGTAGAGCAGATGTACATGAGAAGACCAAAGACTACGCTGAAAACATAACCGAGCACACCGCTTAAATACGTCTTTATCAGATAACCTATCGGCAGATATGTGGCAACAAGTGCAGCCAATACCAATCCTATAAATAATTCTAAGCCTATCTCTTTCGGCAGGTCGACGTAAGCGTATTTTAAAGCCTCTACGACTTTTTCCTTTAACGTTTTTTCTTTATGTGTTTTTGCATGATCGGGATTAAGCGCACAGTGAGGGCAGGATATTTTTTCGATCGACCTCGGTTTGTATTTTATAGCATTACCTATTATACCTATAGAGACACCCATTATTATTACAGCAAAAAATATGTATATCGTAAATCCAAGGCCGAGAACACTGTATGCAACAAGAAGCGCACTTATAGAGGTGGCAGGCGTAGCAACGAGAAATGCAAGTATCGGGCCTAAGCTGGCCCCTTTTTTATAGAAACTTATGGCTATGGGAAGTGAGCCCCAGCAGCAAACAGGGAGGAAAGTTCCTATGATGGTTGAATAAAGGATCGGTTTAAGCCCTTTTGAACCTAAATATTTAATAACTTTGTCTTCGGGTATTAACTCATGGACTATACCGCTTATAAAAAATCCGATCAATAGAGCGGGTATGACTTCGTAAGTATAATGCAAAAATACGTTAACGAAATTCGCCATAGAGACAGTATACCCCAAAATTAGGAATAATTCTATTCTTCCTTGACCGGCCTCTCTTTAAGCGGCTTAGGCGCTATGCCCGAATCTGGACCCGGGAGAGCCTGCACGTATTCTGTCAGGAAAAATTTCTTATCTTTGATCCATTTTTTAAGTTCTTCCGCAATCTCAACAGCTTTATGGTAGCTCGAAAGCGACGCGGTCGGGATCTCTTTACCCTTTACGGTTATCTTGCCGCTGCGCAGCTGTTTGTAGTTTACCTCGCCCAGCGAACCGATCTTTCCCTGAGGATAATCTTCGCTATAATCGACTATCTGCGCCCAGATATCTTCATCTTTAACGGCGGCAGATTTAAGAATATCTTCATTTAAAATAGGTATAGGAATACCAGCGCCAACTGTAAGACTTGCGCCATATCCCTGAAATGAAATACCCCTTAACCACTCCGGCTTCATCTGTTTAAGATCGCCGGTAAGGCCGAGAGTCCCTGATGGCGCCTGCGGCACTCCGTTATCTTTTCTCTTCACGCACGGATTGTGCTGTGTCCCATTCCAGTATACGTAACCGATACCGCCGCCTAAGAATATCCTGGTTCCGATACCTATTGTTTTATAGGCGGGATCTTTTAAGAGAGGCGACAACTGGCCGGCCGAACAGTAGTTAGCATTGCCCAAATTCGGCCTCAACGCGCCCATGTATGTGTAGATAGTTTTTTTACCGGATAGATTAACTGCAACGTTGTAATTCTGGTAACAATTCCTCGGATTTAACAGAACTGCCTCGTTTACATCATTGATATTTATGTAAGTCTTTATATGTTTTCTCGGATAACAGTCAGTGCCGTATGCAATCGCTTCCAGCACTACATCTTTACCGCCGACGAGCTCCTCAATAACATGCCCGCCGCCATACCTGAATTCTCCGGGATAGACTTTGTTCCTTGGGTCATCGTCGGGCATCGCTGTCGCCCCGATAAATATATCAACGGCTGCAAAACCAGTATACACGGGGACATTGTTCAGTTTTGCAACTCCGCCGCCTATCTTTATCTTAGGTTTTGTATGGCCCAGATTAAGATATGCGCCGCTTGAACACATAGGACCGAATGTCCCGGTCGTAACAACATCGACATGTTTGGCTGTTTCTTTAAGACCTTTCTTGTCAACAAGGTCTATCACCTCTTCTGCCGTAACGACAACTACATCGCCCGATTTTATTTTTTCGTTTATTTCTTTGATTGTTTTAGACATGTATAGAATGCACTCCTTTCATTCTTCGGCTTTCAGATTTATCATATAGCGTAATCGCATGCGGGCTCCAAAGAGAGCTCTTTTTGTTTATACTTCACAAGAAGGTCTTCAAATGTCAGAGTATCCACTACCGACGAAATGGCATCCCTGACTTCTTTCCATACATCCCGGAAAATGCAGTTGGCCAGATCTTTACATCCTTTGTAGCATTCTTCCTGTATACACGATATCGGTTCTATCGGCCCTTCTATAAACCTGACAACTTCTCCGACTGTAATATCTTTCGGCGGCCTCGCCAGTACAAATCCTCCGTTTACACCACGCTTGGATTTAACAAAACCGCCCCTCCTTAATACGAGCAGTATTTGTTCCAGAAATTTTACTGGCATATCTCCGAGCCCTGCCATGTCATTTATAGACATTACTTCTGACTCATCTTCATTGTAACAAAGCGCCAGCTTAAACAATGCCTTCAGCGCATAATCACCTTTATATGTTATCTTCACTTCCGTATCTTCCTTAATCTATTTCAGGAAATCTTGGTAGAGCCATGTAGAAAGATATCTCTCTCCTGTGTCAGGCAACAAAACTACTATGGTTTTACCTGCAGACTCTTTTCTTTTCGCCACTTCAAGCGCCGCCCACATGGCTGCTCCGCTTGAAATACCTACGAAGATCCCTTCTTCTTTAGCCAGCCTCTTAGCCATTTCACCGGAGTCTTCCGTACTGACTGTTAATACTTCATCCACGATTTTTTTGTCAAAAACTTCCGGAATGAAACCTGCACCTATGCCTTGTATTTTGTGGGCCCCTGGTTTGCCTCCTGACAATACAGGCGAGTCCTTAGGTTCCAAGCCTATAATTTTCACGGAAGGTTTTTTTGCTTTTAAGGCCTCGCCGACACCCGTTATAGTGCCGCCCGTACCTACGCCGGCTACGAATATATCGACCGCGCCGTCCGTGTCGTCCCAGATCTCCTCGGCCGTTGTTTTTTTGTGTATTTCCGGATTTGCCGGATTATTAAATTGCTGCGGCATAAACGCATTTTTAGTCTTTTTTACAAGCTCCTCGGCTTTTTCCACCGCACCCCTCATACCTTTGACCCCGTCAGTTAAAATAATGTCGGCACCAAGTATCCGCAAAAGCTGCCTGCGCTCTACGCTCATAGTTTCAGGCATAGTAAGTATCAATTTATATCCTTTTGCAGCACATACAAACGCAAGGGCTATTCCGGTATTGCCCGATGTAGGCTCTATAATAACAGAGTCTTTCTTTAAAGCCCCGCGCCGCTCGGCGTCCTCTATCATGGCCACGCCAATT
>JBAYMS010000019.1:0-24503 GCA_041663425.1 Candidatus Omnitrophota bacterium | reverse complement strand
ATCGATAGCTGCTTTCAGGAGCCGGCAATACATATCAAACCCTACTGCATTTATAAACCCATGCTGCTCGGTACCCAGAAGATTGCCGGCGCCTCTTATCTGCAAATCCTCCATGGCCAGCTTGAAGCCGCTGCCCAGCTCCTGGAATTTCTTTATAGCAGTCAGCCGTTTCTGCGACTCGGAACTCAGCACAAAATTTTTCGGTACCAGAAGATACGCATATGCCTCGCGGGTAAAACGCCCCACCCTGCCGCGAAGCTGATACAGTTCGGACAGACCGAACATGTCGGCTCTATTTATTACTATAGTATTAGCATTCGGGATATCGATACCAGATTCTATTATGGTCGTCGAGATCAAACAGTCTATTTTCCCCTTTATGAACTGCACCATAGTCTCTTCCAGCTCTTTCTCCTGCATCCTTCCGTGCCCTATGGCAACGGACACATCCGGCACCAGTTCTTTTATCGCCTGGGCTATTTTATTTATTCCTTTTATCCTGTTATGGACAAAGAATACCTGGCCGCCCCTTCTTTTCTCTCTCATGATCGCGTCTTTTATAAGGGCATCGTCATAATAAGTAACCTTCGTCTGCACAGGCATCCTCTCGGACGGCGGCGTATTTATGACAGATATATCCCTGCCGCCCATAAGTGCCAGGTAGAGCGTGCGCGGGATCGGTGTAGCCGTAAGGGTGAGAACGTCTACGGAGAACCGCATCCTTTTCAGGTGTTCCTTAGTGCGCACACCGAAACGCTGCTCTTCGTCAATAACAACAAGTCCGAGATCCTTGAATTTTATGTCTCCAGATATTAGCCGGTGAGTTCCTATAATTATATCGACTGAACCATCGGCAATTCCCCTGACGATCTCGCCCTGCTCTTTTGCCGTCCTAAAACGCGACAGCATCTCCACCTTTACCGGAAACTGTTTCATCCTTGCGGAAAAAGTATTTAAATGCTGCTCCGCGAGAATTGTTGTAGGCACCAGTATCGCGACCTGTTTATTATTCATGACAGCCTTAAACGCAGCCCTTATAGCTACCTCTGTCTTACCGTATCCGACATCGCCGCAAAGAAGCCTGTCCATCGGCCTGGCGCTTTCCATATCGCGCTTCACTTCTGCGGTAGACTTTATCTGGTCAGGCGTCTCTTTATAGGGAAATTCTTTCTCCATCTGGGCCTGCCATTCATTATCGGATGAAAATTTATACCCATAGACAGCGGTCCGCTTAGCTTGGAGCTCCAGAAGTTCAACTGCAACCTTATAAACCCCTCTTTTAGCGCGCTCCTTGGCACTCTTCCACAATTTTGAGCCGAGCTTATTTAGCTTTGGCAGCTTCTTTTCAAATCCGAGATATTTATGCAGCTTATCTATGTCGGCAAAAGGCACATAGAGTTTATTTCCAAGCGCATACTCCACCACCAGATGCTCTGCGTATTTTTTCTCGACCTTTACTTTTTCGACGCCCAGATATTTACCGATGCCATGCTCTATATGCACAACATAGTCGCCCACATCTATATCTACAAAATTATCTATCGGCGACTCTTCGACAATACCCAGTTCTTTACGGCGTATCTTTTTTCTGACGAGGCCTGTTATAGGAAGTATTATAGCTACGTTGTGTTCCTGTATGGGTTCATAAGTTATCGGATCGATGCTTCTTATCTTTTCAACATGGTCATGCAGCAGCTCTATCCGGACGGGATATTCAAAAGTGATGGGATATATAGTAATGGTATCGCCTAAGCGGGCGAAATCGCCTTCTTCGGATACACGTTTGCAGCCACGGTAACCGTAACTGACCAGGTCGGCCGAGAGCTTTTCAATATCGAGATCTTCGTTTGCGTAGATCTTTATCGATTCGAACATGCCCTACATCTTTTTTGGAAGAGAAACTCCTAATAAACGCAAGCCGTTCGCCAGGACTATCCTGACGCAATCGACCAGAACGAGTCTGGATTTTGTCAGGCTCACGTCGTCAGTAACTACCCTGTGCTTATTATAGAAGGAATGGAATAATGTCGCCAGATCCTGAAGGTACTGCAATATTACATACGGCTCCTGCGCCTTAGCGCTCAGAGATACGATCAGCGGAAATTGCCTCAGCGCTCTCAGAAGCTCAAGCTCTTCCACCTCTTTCAGGAGCTTTGAATCAAATTTAGCGGTGATAATATGAGCACGCTTACTATACTCGAGTATAGACCATATTCTGGCATGCGCATACTGAATATAATATACCGGATTTTCCGAAGACTGCTTCTTCACCAGATCGAGATCAAAATCAAGGTGACTCGATATCCTGCGCATAATAAAACAGAACCGCGAGACGTCTTTGCCGACCTCGTCCATAACTTCCCGGAGAGTAACAAACTCACCAGCCCTGGTAGACATCGAGACTACCTGTCCGCCTTTATACAAAGTGGCGAGCTGGACTATAAGCACTGTGAGTGATTCGGGAGGGAATCCTAAAGCCGAAATAGCCGCCTTCATCCTGGGAATGTATCCATGATGATCAGGGCCCCAGATATCGGTTATCCTTTTAAAACCGCGGCGGTATTTTTCCAGATGATACGCAATGTCAGGGGCGAGATAAGTCATGCTTCCGTCCGACTTTACAATAACCCTGTCTTTGTCGTCACCGAATGCCGTTGACTTGAACCAAACCGCATTCTCCTGTTCAAATATATAGCCTTTATCTTTCAACAGGGCTATCGCCTTCTCAACTTTACCTGATTTGCGAAGACTCTTCTGGCTATACCATATATCAAATTTTACGCCGAAATCCTTAAGGTCCTTTTTTATATCATTAAGTATCCAGCGCAAACCAAAATCCCTGAATACAGTAATATCTTTTTCGTTAGAATATTTTTTGCCGTACTTTCTTTTAAATTCTTTAGCTATATCGCCGACATACGAACCTTTATACCCATCCGCAGGAAACGGCTCGGCAGATCCGAACAATTCCTGATAACGCACCCTTATTGAATTGCCCAGGATATTCATCTGGGTCCCCTCGTCATTGAGGTAATACTCCCGCGTTACCTTATATCCGGAGAACTCAAGTATGTTTGCAAGCGAATCACCTATAGCAGCCTGTCTACCGTGCGCTATCGTCAGAGGGCCGGTAGGATTGGCACTTACAAATTCTACCTGAAGCTTTATACCGCTGCCGATGCTTGAACGTCCAAAATTGTGCTTTTCCCGTTTTACCTGGAGAAGAACTTTACACAAAAAATTCTTAGTGAGGAAAAAATTTATAAATCCGGGCTGCTTCACCTCAATGCGCTCGATCGCATCTTTCAGCTCGGAAGACTTAACAATCTCTTCGAGAGCAGTCTTTATAAGGCCGGCCAGTTCGACCGGAGATATCCTGGCAAAACGAGCGCCGCGCATGGCAATGTTCGTAGACAGGTCTCCATGACTTTTGTCTTTTGGTATCTCGAGTTCTGATTTAAGTTCGGTGGATAAAGCAGATGGTAAACTGCGGTCCGCAAATACTTTATTTACAGACTGCTCGATGAGTGAAGCGAGGTTTTTTTCGATTCCGCCATATTGCATTTTATCTTTTCTTGGTCTTCTTTTTACCTGTAATACGCTTTTTCTTGCGCACAAGCTTCTTCTTACTCTTAGGCTTAGGCTCCTCAAAACGCTCCTGAGGCGCCTTCCTCCACAGATCTTCTAAATTATAAAATTCACGCTTGTCCTGCAGGAACAGATGGCAGACTACGTCTCCAAAGTCCAATAAGATCCATGAGGCCTCCCTCTCGCCTTCGCTATGCCAAAGGGTTTGGCCCCTGCTCTTCAACTCTTTTATTATATTATCGGATAACGCCCTGACGTGGGTAGTTGAGGTACCGCTAGCTATAACAAAATAGTCGCAGACGCTCGACATCTTCTTCATTTTGACGATTATTATGTCGAGCGCCTTCTTATCTGATGCGACACCGGCAATAGCCAGTGCCAAATTCTTAGCTTTTATAAAACGTTTCCCCTAGTTCTAGTTTATTTCATTATCTTATACATACCAGTGCCGCAAGAAGTGCATTTGCCCTTCATTGCCTGACGCTTATTCTTCATGGTTACCTTTTGGGTATCCTTCATCTCTTTCTTCGCTTTGCACTTTACGCAATATCCTATTTCTGCCATTATCGTCACCCCCCATTTTATACGCGGGACATCCCGCGTAAATTAAGCAAATTATACACTATATTCGCCCTAAGGTCAAGGGCGACCTCACTTATATAGGTTATGCTTGACTATATAGCTGCGGACTTTCTCGGGCACCAGATACCTGATAGAGCGCCCTTCCTTAAGCCGTTTCCTTATGTCTTCCGAAGATACTTCTATCGGTGTAATGACTACAGTTTCAACCTCCGCAGGCACATCCTTGACCGGATAGCCCGGACGGTTCGCTACTATAAATTTCGACATTTTAAATATTTCATTCACGTTCTTCCATGAAAAAAGGTCCTTGAGAAGGTCCGATCCGGTAATAAAGAAAAGCTGGGTATCCTCCCCGTAGCTTTCGCGAAAGGCTTTCAATGTATCTATTGAATATGATTTCTTCTTTGAATCGAGCTCGTAAGTTGACACTTCGAACGAATCATTATCGGCTATTGCCAGCTCGACCATCTTCATCCGGTCTTTAGGCTTAACTCCGCCCTCAACATGCTTGTGCGGCGGTATGTAGGTCGGAACAAATGCTACTTTATCCAGTTTGAGCTTCGAAAGCGCCTCTTCAGCAAGTATCAGGTGCCCTATATGTATCGGGTTAAATGTCCCGCCAAGTATTCCTATCCTCATTTAAACAATCCTCACTTTCTTATCTGCCCATTACCATATACAATATATTTATACGACGTCAGCTCTTCCAGGCCCATCGGCCCTCTGGCATGTATCTTATCGGTAGATATGCCCATCTCGGCCCCTTTGCCAAACTGGCCTCCGTCAGTAAAACGCGTGGAAGCATTCACGTATACACACGCAGAGTCAACTCCTCTCAGGAATTTCTCCGCGTTTTTCTTATCCTTCGTAACTATGGCGTCCGAATGGTAGGAACCGTATTTCATTATATGCGCGATCGCCTCATCGACGCCGCCGACTATTTTAACGGATAATACCAATCCGAGATATTCAGTATACCAATCTTCTTCGGTGGCTGCTTTCACGCCTTTCACAATAGCCCTGGCCTCAGCTGAACTGCGTATTTCTACGCCCGCAGCCACAAATCGCTCAATCATTGACGGCAAAAACTTCCCGGCTATCCGTCTGTCTACAAGCATAGTTTCCATGGCATTGCATACGCCCGGCCTCTGAACCTTTGCATTAAAGCATATGTCTTCAGCCATGGCAAGGTCAGCGGACGCATCAACATAAGTATGGCAAACCCCTTTATAGTGCCTTATGACCGGTATGAGTGATTTTTTAGACACTTCCCGGATTAGCGATTCGCCGCCTCTAGGTATCACGAGATCTATCACGCCTTCCTGTGTCAGGAGCGCGTCAACCATCTTTCGGTCCGTATTCTTTATGATGGAAATAGCGCCGTCCGGGATCTTGTTCTTCACGGCTACTTTGTTCAGAGTGTCAAATATCGCCATATTTGAATTAAATGCTTCGCTCCCGCCGCGAAGGATCACTGCATTGGAAGATTTCAGGCAAAGCCCTATGCAATCGCTGGTAACATTTGGCCTTGACTCATATATGATAAGAATTGAGCCTATCGGCACCCTTACCTTCTTTATCAATAAACCGTTCGGCCTCTTAGTAGTTTCGATCACCTCACCAACAGGGTCTTTAAGTCTGGCTATCTGCAGCAAGGAATCTGCCATAGCAAACACCCTGTCTTTGTTGAGCGTAAGCCTGTCTATGAGCGCTTTCGAAAGGCCTTTCTTCCCGGCCAGGATAAGATCCTTCTTGTTTTCCCTGATAATATACGCAGCATTCTTTTTCAATGCTCCGGCCATTGCACAAAGCGCGCGGTCCTTAGCCCCGGTATCTACAAGCGCAAGTTTCCTGGACGCATTTTTAGATTTTGCGGCAAGCGCGTCGATAATTTTATTTTTCATATGATCACCAAATTATCTTTATGAACAACTTCATCGGGCCCTTCGACACCCAACGCTGCTTTAAAATCGCTAGTCTTAAGCCCTTTTATTTTGATCAAATCGTAGTTGGAATAATTAGTAACTCCCCGGGCTATCTCAATTCCTTTTTTATTTTCTATACTGACAACATCGCCTGAATGGAAATTTCCGCCTGCCGACACAATACCCGAAGCGAGAAGACTCTTATTCTTCTGGCGCAGAGCAACTTCTGCTCCGCCGTCCACGCAAATAACTCCTTTAGTCCTGGATGAGAAAGCTATCCAGCGTTTTTTGGCAATGATACCGCTCTTTGCGGCCCTGAATATAGTGCCAACACCTTCACAGCTGCACGCAACCTTGGCTATTATATCTTTTTCTCTTCCATTCGCTATTACACAATCCATTCCGGCCTGAGTAACGGTCCTAGCCGCTTCCAGCTTAGTGATCATGCCGCCCGTGCCCAAATCGCAGTGGCTCTTCCCGCCTAGCTTCAGCACCTGGGAATTGATCTGCACAACTTCCCTGACCACAGAACCATCTTTATCGAGCAGGCCATCAACGTCGGTCAGAAGGACCAGGAGATCTGCCTGGCAGACATCCGCGACCAAGCTTGACAACCTATCGTTATCGCCGCACTTTATCTCTTCAGTGGCAACCGTGTCATTCTCATTGATTACAGGCACAGCCTTATGCTTCAATAAATTATTTATGGTATGCTTAATATTAAGATATCTCGCCCTGTCGTTAAAGTCTTCCTGTGTAAGCAATATCTGCCCCACGTGCAATTTGAAAGGCTTAAAGAATTCACTATACAGCTGCATAAGGCGGTTCTGCCCTATCGCCGCGGTAGCCTGCAGAGAAGCAAGGTCTGAGGGACGTTTTTTAAGTCCCAGAAGCGACAGCCCCGCACCTATGGCACCCGAGGTCACTAAAATAACATCCACTCCGCCGCCGATAACATCTGCAACCTGAGAAACGAGGCCTTTCATCCTTTCCAGATCAAGAGATCGGTCCTTGGCCGTTATGACCTTTGTGCCTACTTTTATAACTATTTTTTTATACTGCTTCATAAGTTATCCACAATTGCAGGTCATCTTTAAGGGTGACCTATTTAACCTTTTTATAAATTTCCTGCACCAGCTCTTTTAACCCTTCACCGGTAAGAGCAGATATTTTAAGAAATTTTTTCGTCTTCATCTTTTTTTTGAATACCTTCAGATTCTCTTCCGCCTGAGGGCAATCTATTTTGTTTAATACTATTATCTGCGGTTTCTTCGCCAACTCCTTTGAATACTTAACAAGCTCCCGGTTAAGCTTCGTGTAATCGGTATAAGGATTCCTGCAATCTGTTGCGGCAACATCTATAAGATGTATAAGGACTTTGGTCCGCTCCACGTGACGTAAAAATTTATGCCCCAGACCGCGCCCTTCATGAGCACCTTCGATCAAACCAGGAATGTCGGCAATAAGCACACTGAAATTGTCATATATTTTTACCATTCCCAGGACAGGCTCTTTAGTAGTAAATGGGTAGCTAGCTATTTTAGGTCTTGCGCTGGAGATTTTTGAAATCAAAGTCGATTTCCCAGCATTGGGGTAGCCGATTATCCCCACATCGGCTATGAGTTTAAGCTCCAGAGAAACCGTCTTCTCTTCGCCCTTATCGCCCTTCTGCGCCTCGCGTCCACGGGAATTCGGACTGCCGCCCTTACCGCCCTTTGCTATAACGACACTATCGCCAACGTGGGCAAGGTCGCGCAAAAGTAGTCCGTTATTATAATCTCTTATTATTGTGCCGGCTGGAACTTTAATATGGAGGTCTTTACCCCAAGCACCTTTTTTGTGATTAGAACTGCCGTTTAAACCTGAAGGTGCTGTGAAGTGCTGCCTGTATTGGAAGTCTAATAATGTGTGGATGTTGCAGTCGGCCTCGAATATTATGCTACCGCCGTCGCCGCCCGGCCCGCCATCAGGCGATCCGACCCGGTTGACTCTGTCGCGGTATAAACTGTTACAGCCGTCGCCGCCATCGCCGGCCTTAACAAATATCCTGGCTTCGTCTATGAACATTACTTGGTGGTCTGTATTATACTGACAACCTTATTTGGTGCAAACCGCACCTTGCCTTCGACTAAAGCAAAGAGCGTATGATCTCTGCCGGTACCTACGTTGCGTCCCGGTTTAAATTCCATGCCCCGCTGCCTTAAAATTATAGTTCCGGCCTTAATTGTCTGGTCATTATAACGTTTTACACCCAGATTCTTCGGCTGACCGTCTCTGCCATTAACTACGTGTGCCATGACTTATCCCTTCGCTATCTCTATCTCTTTGATTTTAAGTTTCGTAACATCCTGCCTGTGGCCTATTTTCTTCTTTTCGCTTTTGCGCTTTTTGTACTTAAAAGCCACTACTTTAGCCATCCTGGTCTGCCCCAGAGACTCACATATTACATGAGCACCCTTTACGTATGGGTTGCCTACGTGAACAGAGTTGCCATCCTTAGCCAGTAGAACGCTGGACAATTTAACCTCACCGCCGGCCTTCGCCTTAAGTTTCTCGACGAGGATTATGTCGTTCTTCGCAACCTTGTATTGTTTACCGCCCGTTTCAATTACCGCGTACATTTAACTACCTCCGATTTGCTGTTATTTAAATCCTGCAAACCGCCCCCGGGAAAAGACCGTTTCATCCCCGTGACGATAGACTGCCTATTTGAGAGTTTGTATTATATCACTTGCCAACTTTGCCGTCAAGTTATTCTGAAGGGTTAAGTTTTACAGCCAGCATTACTTTAGGCTATTCGCCGATCGTCTGGCTCCAAGCCTTTCCGCCTCCTCGGCATCCTTTAAGCTTTCAGCATGCCTACCGCCCCTTAAATACGCTATAGATCTGTTGGTATAGGCTTCCCCGGAATTCGGCCTAATGGCTACAGCTTTGTCAAAATCTGCTATGGCCTTGTCGATATGTCCGCTTTCTGCGTAAACTATGCCGCGGTTAGAATATGCCTCAAACGACAACGGATCGATGGCTATAGCTTTGTCGAAATCGCGGCAAGCGCGCAAGAATTCGTTCAGACCCATAAAGGCAAGACCTCTATTAGTATAAGCCATGGCATTATCAGGGTCCGACTTGATCGCTTCACTATATTCTTCTATGGCATTAGCAAGGAAACCTTCTTCATAATACACACGTCCAAGATTGTTGTGGGCATCAGCATACAAAGGGCGTATCTCCAGCGCCTTACCATACTCAATGATAGCTTTAGGGTAGTCGCCTTTCGTGTAGTATGTAAATCCAAGGTTGTTATGCGCTTCAGCAGATGAAGGACATATTGCAAGAGCTTTATTGTAATCCAGAATTGCTTTATCTAAAAATCCCAGGTTAGTGTATGCGACTCCCCTGTTTATGTAAGGTCTCGCCTTGTTTGGAGACTTGCTCACCACATCACTCCATAGCGTCAAACTATCTTTCCATATCGCATTCCTTGTATAAGTCAGTCCTGCGTAGAAAATAGTTATAATGGTAAAAAATACTGCCAACAGCTTGCGATGATCTTTACCAAAAAAATAATAGCCTAAACTTGCAATAAAGACAGCATAACCCGCCAGCGGTAAGTACATCCTGTGCTCAAAGATCACATCTCTCAGCGGAATGATACTTGCCTCCGGCAGCAGAGTTATAAAAAACCAGAGAATAGAAAATGAAAAGACCCTGTATTTTTTTAAAAAAATTATCGCCGCGGCCAAGATTGATAGGAGACCACCCATGCTTAATAAGGCGGGTATCTCCAGCAGACTTTTCGTAACCGTATAGTCATAATCCAGATTCTGGTTAATCGGTATAAATAGCAGCCTGATGTAAGTAACTATAGCGCGGGGCTGCGTTAAAGAAAAACAGTTTATAATCGAATCTTTTTCTATTATTTTTTTTGCCGTCATAAAATCACGGGTATTCCCAAGAAATAGCAAAGCAGGTATCAGGAACGCCAGCAATAAAAACGGCAGGACCGCCTTCCAGTTATTTTTTTTATCTTTATTTAAAAAAGTTAATTCATACAAAGCAATAATAATAGGCAGGGTCACGATGTTCTCTTTGGTAAACATACCCAAAAAAAACGCTAACAGCGATAACGTATACGGGACCTTTATCTTTATAGCGCCCTTATCATTGCATTCTCCAAGACGTGATTTGACATACAAAGCCAGCGACAATAAATAAAAAAACGCTGAGAGAGAAGCCGAGCGCTGCCATATATAAGTAACCGACTCCGTCTGGACCGGGTGGCATAAAAAAATCAGTGATGAAAAAAAAGCTATTTCGTAGGAATAATACGATATTTTACTGTTTTCAATTGCAGGAGTGCGGAAAGTAAGAACGGCAAGCCACCACACCAGGAATGCATTACTCAGGTGAATGAACAGATTAACCGCATGATAAGAAAAAACATCCAGTCTTCCGATGCTGTAGTTAAATAGAAATGAAAGAAATGTTAAAAAACGCGTGGAATAGGATACCCATATATCGTGCAGATTCAGGGGGCTTCGTATGCTGAAATTAGAAACTATAAACAGCGTATCATCAAACTGAAACGGGCAATAGAACGTGTTGGAATAAATGATCAGGCCAAAAACCGAAAGGCTGGTGATAACAACTATTTTATTTTTTATCGAAATAGGCCCGAGCATAAATAAAATAATACTCGATATCTTGGACGTTATCAAGAATAATCAGGCACAGCCTGCATCTTCGGTGCTTTACTTCTGTTCTATCTTTATATCTTCGATATGCAGATTCGGGTCCTCTATCACCCGTATGTTCTTCCTGAAACGACGTTCAAGAGGCTTTATCATATTACGCTCAGGAGCCGACACAAAATAGGCAACCTCAGGATGCATAGAAACAAATACATCCCGCGACCTAGTCTGTGCAAGAGTATGCTCCAGTTTGCGCATCAGCTCAAGAGATACAGTAGAAACGGACTTCACAATGCCACGGCCGTTACAATAGGGACATTTCTGGTAACTTTTGCCCTCTATAGACTTCCTCATTCTCTGGCGGGTCATTTCTACAAGACCTATACTGGATATGTTCAGTATTTTCGTCTTCGCCTTGTCGTTTTCAAGATGCTTTTCGAGTGTTTTAAATATCGTCCGTCTGTGGTCGGCAAATTCCATATCGATAAAATCTATAATAATAATACCGCCCAGATCTCGGAGCTTCAGCTGTCTAGGGACCTCTTCAGCAGCCTCAATATTTGTCTTAAAAGCCGTGTCTTCCAGATTTCTCTTGCCGACAAATTTCCCGGAATTCACATCTATCGCAACTAAAGATTCGGTCTGGTCGAATATCAGATAACCGCCGGATTTAAGCTGCACTATCCTGTCATATATTTTACTTACCTGTTTCTCTATCTCAAATTTTTCAAACAGCGGAACCTTGTCAACATGCAGTTTCAGCCTGGGCCTTAAATGCGGGGCAAGCACACGCAGGAACCTGGACACCCTCTTGAAGTCATTGCGTGAGTCTATTTCAAATTTTGCGACATCGGTCGTAAAAATATCCCTGGCCACTCTGAGGACAAGATCGTACTCCTGATGTATCGGCTGTGGAGCCCTCGCCCTCTTTGCCTTTGCCTTTATCTGCTGCCATAGATTTAAAAGATACCTGGATTCCCTGAAGAAATCTTTCTGCGACGCACCTATGGCTGCCGTTCTGACTATGAAGCCCATATCTTTAGGCAGCTTCAGCTCTTCCATTATCTTCCGTATCCTGTCCCTCTCCTGCCTGGACTCGATCCTTTTGGACAGGCCTATATGATTGTCAAACGGCATCAGCACAAGAAATCTTCCTGGTATGCTTATGTGTGTAGTAAGTCTTGCGCCTTTAGTTCCAATAGGCTCTTTCACTACCTGGACAACCACTTCATCGCCTTTTTTCAGAAGTTCCGTTATCGAAGGCAGAGGTTTCTGTTTCTCCATCTTCTCTATCTCTTCATCGGCACCTTCCTCTATAAGCTTTTCATAGCTCGACATTCCGGCAACCACATCTGCTACATAAAGAAAACCGTTCTTTTCAAGCCCTAAACTCACGAACGCCGCACCCATGCCGGGAAGCACCGATTCAACCTTACCTTTATAGATATTGCCCACCAGATTTACATAATCCGGCCTCTCTACGTAAAATTCCTCAATACGCTTATTCTCGAGTATCGCTACCCTTTTCTCATGCTGCGCTATATTTATAAAAATCTCTCTCTGCATTGTCATACATCTCCTTCAGCTGCGGTCACCAAAACACCATCCGGCAGCTGTTCATTAATAAGTTTTATAAAATTTTCCGCGTCGACCGGCTCGTCAAAGCATATCACAGCTTCTTCGTGCTCACTGGCAACGCCCAATTTCAATGCCCTGGTTATACTCACTTTTAGCCGGGGACTAAATCCTTTAGTAATAGTAACGGGAAGATTTGCCCTGCGTAGAGCTCTCTGGAATAGCCGCACAAGATCGAGATGCGAAATAAACCGCATATCCGCGGTCTTCTGGAAAACTATCTTAAGCTTTATCTCTTCTTCCCCTTCTTCTTTTTACTGTCGGAGGGTTGAGGTGCGCTAAATGACGGGCTGCTAAAATTTTCTGCCTTGGGCGAGGCCGCAATTTCCTGCTCACCCGACATCAGATTGACCGTTATAAAGAATATCAGCTCGGTCTTCTGTTTAGTCGTCTCTTTCTTCGAAGTAAGAAATCCCAGTATCGGGACATCTTCGAGAATCTCTCCTATATACGGCACCTTCTTTTTCCCACTAACATCATTTTCTTTTATAAGGCCGCCTATAAATATCGTCTGACCATCCTTTATCATAACCTGCGTCTTGGCTATACGCGCAGAAAACACAGGCGCCACTACACCGCTCGCAGCATCGAGAGTATCATAGCGCAAAAGATCCGTTATTTGCGGTTCCAGATCCACAACTATTTCATTAATCTCATTTATATGCGGGGTTACCTTCAGTATTATGCCCAGATCTTTCGGCTGATAACCAGTTATCTCCATTTTACCCGTAGATGAATTTCTTTCATACGTCGGAAGATTGAGCGTCTGACCAACATTGATGAGCGCCTCGCGGTTATTCAGAGTGGCGATCCTCGGATTGGATACGATATCTGTATTGGATCTGGATTTAAGCATCTCCAGCACAGCGGTGAACTGAGTAAAGTCGAGCGTACCGAACGAAAACTGATCCGTAGTGGCAAATGGAAAGGCTTGCACACCTGCCGCATCAGACGGGAAGTCGGCTTCTGTGGTAGTAGCAGATGTCAAAGAACCGCTACCGGATACGGAAGTTGACGCATTCGTCTGCACCTGAGGCAGCCATTTGCTATTGGAATCAAATTGCGCAAACGGGAATGTTATAGGCCTCTTAGCACCACTTGCGCTGATCTTTATATTCCAGTCAATACCAAGCTTCTCTGTATCGTCGAGGACAGTTTCGATAACTCTCGCTTCAATCAGAACCTGCGGCGTCCTTTTATCAAGCCTTGCTATTATCTGGCTTATCTTATAAAGATTTGTCGGGATATCGGTAACTATAACGGTATTGGTCCTCTCATTATATGTTACCTTGCCTTTTTCGCTGACGATATTTTTTATGGATTCAACCACATCTTTACATTTACTATAGTTCAGATTGTAAGCCTGAGACGCCAGCTCCTCCTGCTTCAACTGGCTGACGGTCAGGACTCGTATGATATCGCCTTCACGCTCGTAAGCAAATCCATAATTCCTGAGAATGACATCAAGCGCCACCTTCCACGGTTTGTTTGTCAACTTAAGATCAACGAGCCCTTTAACATCAGGCGCCGGGACTATGTCTACACCGGAAACCTCCGATATATACGCAAGAACCGTCCTTATATCTGCACCCTTAAAATTTACCGTGACATTGCCAGGTTCTACGGGCACTGCCTTTTCAGCCGGCTCGCTCTCCTGAGCAGCTTCTTCGCTTGTCTTTGCAATATCCTCCTGCTTCTCAACCGGGACGGCCGGTTTCTGGTCCTGCGAGAATAACGCGCTGCCGGATCCGATCAAAATAAGAAATATTATAAGTATTATTACAATTTTGCTAGTCACTCTTCTGGCCTCCTTGTTCAGGCAGATATATAGTATACTCTTTACCTCCCATAATAATCAATATAGAATTTTTTGTTATCTTTTTAACTTCTATTTCACCGGCTTTAAACTTCTCCTTCACAAGCTCGCCATTCACCAGCGCCGTCCTAGCTCCGGTAGTCTGCGCCGCTATCCCTTCCAGGACGATATCTTCCACGGAAGATATTTCAGATAGAGGGATCGACCTGTTGCTCAATTTATCCTGCCCTATCAGAGGAACAAACGGATCGCGCTTCCCGCGGGAGTCGTACTTAAACTGCTCCGCCCAGGAATGCGCCGCAAAAGCAATTATGATGATCAATAGTCCATGCAAAAATATTTTTCTTACCATTTATTTATTCCCTAGAAGTTTGTAAGTAAGAACGAGGATCTCTACGTCGTGCCGTTTGGGAGTCGCCTTATTTTCATTTATCCTTATATCTATAACTTTCATAAACCTGTCTGCGTTTTCCAGATTATTTAAAAATTTGCCAAGTTCATGATAGCCTGATTTTGCATTTATCAGGATCGGTATCTCCTGATAAGTCTGGTTATTCTGCGCTTCCTGTTTTGATTGTATTGGTGTTATCGCCACTATCTTAACGTTAGCGCTCTTAGCCATATCGGATAAGCCCTCAAGCAGCTTCGGTATCTCCTGTTCAGCAGGAAGCATGCTTTCATAGCTTTCGATTTTACCCCTATATTTAATTACCTGTTTTTTCAGGCCCTCTATCTCGGAGATCTCACGTTGCGCAACTTTAGCTTCGGAATTAAGTTTATCCGCTTTACTGTAGGCCACAGCCACTCTCGCTATCTGTGGTAGCAAAATAAAGCTGAGATATATATAAATTGCCCCGACGCCTACTATAGCGCCCAGAATAAGCACCTTCTTCTTGTCTTTAAGATCTATAGAAAACTTCACCATCATGTCCTGCCGTTTTTTATGTTTTAAACAAACAAGTTATCTTAAAACGCATAACTTCCTGATCAAATACTTTCTCGGTAGTTATTGATTCGAGCTTTATTTCTGCAAAATCGGAAAAGAAAGCCGGATTATCTTTCATGCTGGCGATGAATTTACCTACCAGCGCCGCCCCCTGCTCTCCCATGCTTGAAGCATACCCGGAGATCGTAAGGTAGCGCATATTCAATTTCTTTGTTTCGGTCCTTGAAAGTTCTTTTTTACCGCCCGTGCGCGCAGCGAGCGACTTGACCTGCACAGAAACCTCGCTGAGCTTTTCGTTATAAGACAGTTCCGTCAGCCATATACCGGGGACCATGGAGTCGCTCAATGAGTTAAGCTCTCTTGACCAACTGAAACGATTAGCCATAAGAGAATCTATTGCGGCGGATTTAACATTGGCAACACCAGACTCGGCCTTCAGCGCATCATACTCTTTCTTGCCCGGCATAAGTTTTTCAATATTTTGCTCCTGAGTTTTGGAAACAGACTGGCTTCTTAATCCTATAAAAAATAATATAACATGTACCGACAACAGGACCAGGATGGCAACGATGCCGATATCCTTCAACATCTTTTCTTTGCCTTTAAAATCAAAACTGATCTTCTTAAAAGAAGACTCAACTTTCCGCATTTCTTCCGGCAAAAGATTTATTGTGATCATATTAATTTCCGTGGTTACCTTAAGGCAAGGCCCGCCGCAACGGCAAAAGAACCCTTAAATTTATCTGCAAATTTCTTATCAACGCCCGAAGATGCGACACTAAAAAACTCGAGAGGATCCCAGACTATAGGCTTCGACCCAAGGCATTCCTCAAGTATCTGCTCGACGCCAAATAAAGATGCGCCGCCGCCCGACAGATACACCTCATCAATACCCTTACCAGCCTGGTTCTCGTAATAACCAAATGACATTTTTATCTCATCCGACAGGTCGTTAAATGCGTTTCTTATGCAATCCGTGACTTCATCCTTTTTGTCTTCCGGAGGACGCAGCTTAAGATCCTCGGCCGCTTTTTGATCAATACCAAATTTTTTGGCTATAGCTGAGGTGAAATCATTTCCGCCCGCCGAAATATCCCTGGCAAAAAATATAGATCCGGCCTTAAGTATGCCAAGATTGGTAAAAGATCCTCCGATATTGAGAACGGCATATGACTTATCCGGGTCAGGTTTGCGATGATTGCTTAAAAAAGCATTTGCTATGGCAAAGCTATCGATATCAACTACAGATATTGAAAATCCGGCCTTTTCAACAAGCTTGATCCGCTCCTGGATCAGGTCTTTCTTAGCCGCCACCAGAAGCACATTAAGCTTATTCTCTTTATCGTCTTTTCGCAGCGTCTGAAAATCGACTATACAGTCATTTATATTATACGGTATGAACTTTTCGGCCTCAAATCTTATGGCGCTTTTTAAAGCTGCGTCATCCATCTTAGGTAGCGTTATAAAACGAACAATAACGGAAGGCCCTGAAATAGATATGCAGGCATCTTTACATGTTACACGCGATTCATCTGCAAGAAGTTTCAACGCATCCGGCAGGGCAGACGCAGACATACCCGTAATATTTTTGTGTCCTATCGCAGCCAATTCCGGCTTATCGGCAAGACCTGAGAGCTGAACTACCTTTATGGCGCACGACCCAATATCTATGCCAACCCTTGCGCCGCCGTCTTTTTTCATATCTTATGTCCCGCTTCTTCGTTCGTGCACTGAACTTGAGGATTTGACCCTACAGAATTAATAACATATTCTCCATCCGACGGACATTTCGGCCGGCCGGAACGCAGATAGTTATCATAAATATCCTCCTCCTGCTGTTCGGTAATAGTAGTTCCGGAAGACATATTATTGTCGATGACCCACTGTTCCACTGCGGCTGTAATTTTTCTGAGATTATTTATACAGACAGTTGTTTTGGAGATGGTGCTCATGCGGAAAAAATTTGGAATGGCTATCGATAGAGCGATTGCAATGACCGCAACCACTATCATTATTTCAATAAGGCTAAATGCTTTACGATTAAATATAATCATTATATTTATATAAAGTTATCATAATACAAACATTTTGTCAAGAGAACGGCAGATTAAAATAAAAACCCCGCAATAAATGCGGGGTTTTTACCATTGAAACCTGACTACCATTCCTAAATCGCCTTACACTACGGAAGTTTATGCGTCGTACTATTTACAGCGCAAGTCGGTCTAGCGTTAACAGTCGTCAGAACATAAGCTACTGTCTTGTTACCAGGACAATTAGGCGTATTTCTGATGTAGTTAGGCACCAGGTCGTTCATGGTTACCGTTGCAGTATCTGAAGCACCGGTATCCACGGCCCACACCTGCGTAGCTCCCTCAATCTGTCTCAAGTTAGCTATACAAGCTTCCTGCTGGGCCTTCTGTCTTGCCTTGACGAAGTTCGGAATGGCTATCGCCGCTAATAAACCAATAATTGCGACTACTATCATAATTTCAACGAGCGTAAAGCCTTTCGTTCTCATCTTTATTAACATATTTGGTCACCTTCCTTCCTCCCAAGATTGGGTATATTTTATAAAAAAATCCAGATAAGCCTAGTCAAACCTTTGTATTTCTTAACTAAGGCCCATCTGGAACTACAGAGAAATATAATTTAAAATAGCGTTTTAACCGCTTATCCTTCTAGGCCTTCTAAAATAAGTATACCTTATAAAATAGCCATTGTCAAGGTCATACAAATGAGTTTAGCCTGACACTACAGATGTTATCTTGAATATGGGTAGGAACATACAAATAACTATAGAACCAATAACTATTCCCAAAAAGGCTATTATAAATGGTTCCATCATGCTTGTCAGCGATGTAACGGCAGCATCTACCTGTTCATCATAAAAATCGGCTATTTTTGATAACATTTTCTCCAATTGTCCGGTTTGCTCACCAACAGAGACCATCCTGGTAACCATCGATGGAAATATTTTAGACCTGGCCAACGGTTCCGCCACGCTTTCGCCTTCACGGACATTGGCGCGAACGCTATCTATGGCTTTTTCGACCAATTTGTTACCCGAGGTCTTCCCTACTATATCAAGCGCTGCCAAGATGGGGACTCCGGACTTTATAAGAGTAGAAAGTGTCCGCGTAAACTTACTGACGGCTACCTTTGTAAACAAAACCCCAAAAACCGGAATATGGAGAAGTAGAGTATCGAAATGGAGTCTGCCTTTCTCGGTATTTATATATCGGACAAATAAAACGATTATAGCCACAACGGCTATAACACATAAAACAAAATACTTCTGCATACCATCGCTTATATTTATAAGAATCTGGGTAGGCTTCGGCAGCTGAGAACCAAAACCTTCAAATATACCCTTGAAGACAGGAATAACTTTCAGCATAAGGAGCAGGGTTATGCCAAGCGCCATACTGCTAACTACGGCCGGATAAACAAGCGCCGATTTTATCTTTCGCTGGAGAGAGCTGGTTTTTTCCAGATATACTGCCAGCCTGTCAAGTATTTCATCCAGCATACCGCTCGATTCTCCGGCCTTCACCATGTTCACAAAAAGCTGAGAAAAAACTTTTTTATGCTTACCTAATGCTTCGGAAAGACTTGAACCTGTCTCAACATCATTGCGGATCTCAATGATAACAGCACTGAATGTTTTATTCTCCATCTGCTCGCCAAGTATATCGAGCGCTCCTACAAGCGGAATGCCTGCATCGACCATAGTGGCAAGCTGACGGGAAAATATAACCAGGTCATCTATCTTTATCTTTTTCTTCGATTTAAAAAGTTCTGCCATAGCAAAACCCTTCTTACCCTCTTCAATCGAAATTATTATAAGCTCTTTTTTTCTTAAAGCAGCTATAGCCGCTGCGCGATCAGCAGCTTCCAGCGTGCCCGTAATATTCTTACCGTCCCTGTCTTTGGTTGCATATTTGAAATTCACTTTTTTTAATCCTCCGAGGTTACGCGCAAAACCTCTTCAAACGAAGTTATGCCATTCATAAAATTTTCCACTGCGTTATCCCGCAGCGTCATCATATGCAGCTCTTTCATTGCGTAATTTTTTATGACATCGCTCGACGTTTTTTTCATTATCATATCGCGGACATTGTCATCGATAAGCAGGGCTTCGAGGATAGCGAGTCTGCCGTAGTAGCCTGTGTTGTTGCACTTTGCACAGCCTTTGCCAGCATAGAAACTTTTAATGCCTCTCTTGCGTATCTCGTCGAGATTTATTCCGAATTTTACAAGAGTACTTTCGGGTATCTCCACAGCTGATTTACAATTCGGACAGATCTTTCTCATCAGCCTCTGCGCTGACGCCAGGACAAGGCTTGAGGCCACAAGAAACGGCTCGACGCCCATATCGATAAGCCTGGTTACGGCTCCGGCGGAATCATTGGTATGCAGAGTGCTCAATATCAGCTGGCCCGTAAGCGACGCTTTTATAGCTATATCGGCAGTCTCGGCATCCCTTATCTCTCCGACCATCACTATGTCAGGACTCTGTCTAAGGATAGATTTCAAACCGCTGGAAAAAGTAAGACCGATCTCCGGCCTCGCCGGTATCTGGGTAATACCTTCCAGCTCATATTCAACAGGATCCTCAAGCGTAACGATATTCCGCTCAGGGGTATTTAATTGCGTTACTATTGAATATAAAGTGGTAGACTTGCCGGAGCCGGTAGGTCCCGTAACAAGCAACATGCCGTATGGGCGTTCGAGAGCAGTCCGAAAAGTCTTCATAGGGCCGGGCAAAAAACCCAGTTTATCCACGCCAGTACTCAAATTCGATTTATCGAGAGCTCTCAGAACTATTTTCCCTCCAAAGGTAATGGGTAATACCGAAACTCGGAAATCTATTTCTTTACCTTCGAAGCTTATCTTAAACCGGCCATCCTGCGGAATGCGCATTTCTGTGATATCGAGCCTGGACATTATCTTTATTCTGGCTATTACAGCATTCTGATTTTTTTTAGGCAATAGGAAGGCTTCATGAAGACTGCCATCTATACGATAACGTATCCGGAGATTATTTTCACACGGTTCTATGTGTATGTCGCTGGCGCGGCGCTTCATAGCCTCATTCAGTATAAGGCTCACAATCTTCACTATGGGGGCGGACTTCGATTCTTCGGCCATCTCGCCGACATCTATCTCCTCTTCCTTTTCCTCGCTCTCCACCTCAACTCCATCCGCCGGGATCTCTTCCAAAATTTTAGAGATCTCCTGAGAATGCGCACCGTAATAATTATTAATGGCATCCCTGACATCGTTTTCAGTAGCTATGACAGGGTCTATCTGGAACTTGGTCAGCATCTTAAGGTCATCGATGGCAAATAAATTTAACGGGTCGGACATAGCAACTGTCAGGACTTTGCCAAGCTTTGATACAGGTATGAGCGAATACTGCTTTGCTATTTTTTCCGGTATGAGGTCGGAAAGGGATTTGTCTATTTTATACTTTGAAAGGTCTATGGGGGGAATATTAAGTTCGTGGCTCATGGCAACCATGAGTTCTTTTTCGGATACGAACCCTCTCTCCACCAATATCTTTCCCAAAGACCCTCCGGACTTCTTTTGAATATCAAGGGCCTTCTCCAGATCTTTTGCCTTGAGAAGCTTTCCGTTTATAAGTGTATTAATAAGCCTGTCTTTGAATGATTCAACCATTAAAAAGCCTCAATTTGTATTGTCTACAAAATTATATCGTATCCAGGTCCTGGTCGCCTACAGTCACCCGGAACACTTCCTCCAGGGTAGTGGTCCCGGCCAAAGCATTTTTTATACCGTTCTCTCTGAGCGTCATCATGCCTTCACGCCGCGCCTCTTCCCGTATCTTATGTTCCTGAGCGTTTTCCATTACAAGCGCCTTTATCTTAGGCGTCATCACAAGCACCTCGAGAAGACCAACCCTTCCTTTGTATCCGCTGTTAAAACATTTTTCGCACCCTTTACCTTTATAAAAAATTACTTTGTCCTTTCCGAATTTCAGGTTCATCCTTTGAGCAATATCGGGCGAAAGTTCATACGGTTCTTTACAATTATTACAAATGCGCCGGACAAGCCTCTGGGCTCCGACAAGGATCACAGACGAAGTCAGCAGAAAAGGTTCCACTCCCATATTAACAAGCCTTATAACAGAACCTGTTGCGGTGGTTGTGTGAAGTGTGCTCAATACAAGATGGCCTGTAAGCGCAGCTTTTATCGCAATATCAACTGTTTCATAATCACGGATCTCGCCTATCATTATTATATTCGGGTCCTGTCTTAATATAGATCGTAGAGCTGCTGCAAACGTCAGCTCGATTTCCGGACGGGAAGTGACTTGGTTTATTCCATCGATCTGATATTCCACAGGATCCTCGACTGTAACTATATTTTTCTCAGGAGAATTCACATGTTGCAATATTGAGTAGAGGGTCGTGGTCTTGCCGCACCCTGTCGGCCCGCATATAAGTATCATACCGTGAGGCTTCGCCGCAGCTTTTTTTACCTCTTCGATCGACCGCTCGTCGAATCCTAGCTTATCGATATCGAGAGTGGCCTGCGATTTATCCAGTATTCTGAGAGCAACTTTTTCGCCCATGCTTGAAGGTATTACCGATATTCTGAAGTCGACCTCCCTGCCCTGCAGTTTTACTTTAAACCTTCCGTCCTGCGGCAGCCGCCTTTCGGCAATATCGAGATTTGACATGACTTTAAGACGCGAGATAACGGCATTATGCAGACTTATAGGTGAACGCCTTCCTTCGCGCAACACACCATCAACTCTATAACGCACCCGCATCTCATCCTCCAGCGGCTCTATCAGGATATCACTGGAGCGCAGAGTAACGGCCTCAGCCAAAAGAAGGTTCGTTATCTTTACCACCGGCGCATCCTGCGTTATCTTTAAAAGCTCCGAGGAGCTTGCGGCGAAAACATCCGAATCATCTTCCAGCAATCTCACTTCATTCGCTTCCGCAAGATCACCCACTATTTTTTCTATGGCCGTAGAAGCATTCTCATCGTAATACTGGCGCTGCGCTTCCGATATATCTTTTTCGGTAGCGATGACCGGGCTTATCTTAAAACCTGTCAGAGCTTTTATGTCATCCAGTAAAAATATGTTCAGCGGATCGGCCACTGCAAGCATCAGAGTACCGCCTATTTTCGATATCGGCAGTATCTTGTAATTTTTTGCGATTTTCCTGGAAATTAATTTTATAACGGTCGGGTCTATTTTATAACGGGACAGGTTTATGGGCGGTATGCCTAAGCCCTGACTGAGCGCTATCATAAGGTCGCTTCGTGTAACAAAACCAAGGTCGACGATAATATCGCTCAGAGAGCCGCCCTTTTCCTTCTGCAGAGAAACAGCCTTCTCGAGGTCCCCCGGCTTAAGGAGTCCTTTATCTATAAGAATTTTTGTAAGCCTGTCTTTGAAATCAAGCATTATTTTTTAGGGTAGTGTTTTACTATTGCATTGTTTATGTCTGTCATAGTGCTGACAAAGACCTGAACTTTGCATTTCGTCAGCATCTCTATATCTTCTACCGCCTGATAATTAAGGGGGTTCGACATAGCGATAGTAAGAAGGTCTCCTATCTTGTCTATAGCTACAAGATTATATTGCACCGCCACGTTCTCCGGTATAAGTTTAATGGCATCGGCATTTATATCGTAGCACTCAAGAGGGAGATAAGGAAATCCATACTGGACTGTCAGAGACTGGGCTATCTCTTCTTCTTTAGCGAAACCGAGCGAAACCAATATCTGGCCGATAAGACCGCCCTTTTCCTTCTGAAGCTTAAGGGCTTTCTCAAGCTGGGCCTGATTTATCACTCCCCTCTCAAGAAGCAACTCGCCCAGCTGCTTTGAAATTATACGTTTTATCGAAGGCATAAAATTATTTACCTTTTAAATATTCTCTTCAGATCGTCCGCATCTGTTGTGCGTTCGAACATCTCTTCGTAAGTTATCGCTTTCTTCTGATAGAGCTCATAGAGAGACTGGTTCATAGTCTTCATACCGTCTTTCTGGGATGTCTGCATCACAGAATATATCTGATGAGCCTTCGACTCCCTTATAAGGCTCTTAACCGCCGATGTGACCAACAACACTTCCGCGGCAAGGGCTCTCCCTTTGCCGTCGGCTTTTGGAATCAGCTGCTGCGACAGAACACCCAGAAGCACGAAAGACAACTGAGTGCGTATCTGCTGCTGCTGATGCGCAGGGAACACATCGATGATCCTGTTTATTGTCTGTACACAATCGGAAGTGTGGAGCGTGGCAAAGACAAGATGGCCCGTCTCAGCAACGATAAGAGCCGATTCTATAGTTTCGAGATCGCGCATTTCACCTATTAATATTACATCGGGATCCTGCCTAAGGACGTGTTTAAGAGCAGCAGGGAAAGAGTGCGTGTCAGCATTGACTTCGCGCTGGTCAATCGCCGACTTCTTATTTTTATATATGAACTCGATCGGATCTTCGATCGTAACTATGTGACAGGCTCTGTCGTTATTTATCCAATCTATCATTGACGCAAGGCTCGTTGATTTTCCGCTTCCAGTAGCACCCGTAACCAGGACAAGTCCTTTGGGACGTTTGCAAAAATCAAGCACCGTCGCCTCCGGCAGCCCGCATTGTTCAAACGACCAGACGTCGTGAGGGATAAGCCTTATCGAAGACGCGATCGTCCCCCTCTGTTTAAAAACATTTACCCTGAAACGGCCAAGCCCCTTCACACCGAAAGACATATCAAGCTCAAGCTCCCGCTCAAACCGCTCCTTCTGCTCATTATTGAGGATACTATAAATAAGCTCCTTAGCGCTATCCGAGGTCAGGACGTCATCATCGACAGGCATCAAGATCTCGTCTATTCTCATGTGCACTGGAGATCCGGCACTTATGTGCAGGTCGGACGCCTCCTTAGCAACCATAATCTTAATATATTTATCTATATCGTAAGCCATAAAGTCTCCCTCGATTTGACTACATTATAACTCTGTTCTTACCTGAAGCTCTTGCCTCCCTCAATAAATCAGTAGCTTTTTTAAACAGCTCGTCGCTCGTAGCGCCATCAAGTGGATTTTCACTCAGCCCTCCGCTTACCGTAAGTGAAATGTTGCCCAATTTCGAGAAATTTGCAGCTTCTATTTTTTTTCTGATCTCATCCGCTATCAGGAATGATTCGTTTTTGTTCTTCTCCAGCAGAAGTATCGCAAATTCATCCCCCGCTATCCTCGCAGCCTTGCCAACCGGAACCATATTGTCTTTTATAACCTTAGCCATCTTCCTCAGCGCCTCTTCGGCCGCCAGCT
>JBAYMS010000018.1:0-26156 GCA_041663425.1 Candidatus Omnitrophota bacterium | reverse complement strand
CATCATTAGTATACGTATATATAAGATTTTGTCAACAAAAAAGTGAATAAAATCTAGTTTAAGCCATTTTGCGCTTGCCGTACGTTATTAGACAGGTAATTACCTGTCAGGTCATCGATAGCCTGGGTCAGCTCCTGGATGCGCAGCTCCCGCTCAAATCTTGACCTTAAGTCTTTAGGCGGAGAGGCTATCAGATCAAATTGTAAGCGCTTACGCTCATAATATACACGCCTGAGGTCATCAAGGATGTCATTTCTGAGCTGGGTATTCATTCTGGAGCGCACGTCTATGGAAGTCTGACTGTCGCTCCAGATGAGATTCCCCAGATCCCACGATACAGAGAAATCTAGATTGTTTGAATAGTCCTCCGGCCCCTGGACAGCATAATCCCGGGTAGCGCTTGTATATATCTCAGTATTAGACGAGATATCATTCCCCATGCCTATGGAAACTTTTGGCACCAATGCTTTCAATCTGGAATCCCTGTGCCACTCTTTTATCTTTTCAGGGCTGACATCACAATGTTTTATCGCAGCCTGCTGTAGATCACGCAAAGGCGGCTCATTATCAAAAATTATTTTCAGAGTCTTAAGATTTCTTTCGATGTCTATATATTGATCTCCCGAATACCTACCAGCCTCTATTTTATACAAACCTCTTTCTGTAAGGGCCCATAGAAATTTTTCACCTTCGCCGTAGAAAACAAGCCCGGTCACATTTAATGTCTTATCCATCCCCTTGTAAAGCTCACTCCAACTTCCTTTATCATTATCAAATTCATACACGCCTCTGGTCGTAGCGCAATACATCTTCTCGGATATTCTCGAAGGCAGTATATAATTTATTCCGCCTGAAAGGCCGAGCGAGGAAAATGATTTCCAACTCAAACCATGGTCATCAGAATAAACGATATGCTTGCCATTACCCAGATACACCTTCGCGTCTTTGACGCTGACACAGCTTATAGCTCCCTCGCCCGACTCTTCGACTTTATCTGCACCTGATGTTTCTTCCGGCGCATCCCCTTCCTCGACAGAGCTATTAACGTAAATCCTATCCCAGGCAAGCTGTCCGGGCTTCCTGGAATAAAGTCCGCTCTCCCCAGCGGCATAGATTAAATCTTTATTTAACGCCGCCGATGTAATACGTTTATTCCTTAGATTTGCACTTATATCATCCCATCTATCACCAAAGTCTTCGCTTAAAAAGACGCCTTTGGCAGTACAGATAATAACTTTTCTGGGATTGTATTTTGATATCTCTATGGAAAGAATGTTATTTTTCTCTGGAATTATCGTCCTAAATACATTTCGCCACACTTTACCGGCATCGTCCGTCCTGAACAATCCGCGCTTCGTTCCCAAGAGAAGGCTCTTCCCTCTGCCGGCAAGTGAGTTGATCTCGTTTTCTCCGGGCGGCAGCGAAAAGATTTCATCCCATCTATCGCCCTGAGCAATGTCGCTTATCCTGTATAAAACGCTTCGCGTCGCCAGATAGGCTCCGCCGTCTTCGATGATCATCGCGCGCGTCTCAATATTTTTCACGTTGCCGTCCTTACCTACATATATCTCCTGAGCGTAAACAACTACAGTAAAGACAATGGTCAAAACAATTGCATAAATAATCTTTGTAAACATAAAAATATCCCCTCGTTTTGTAGAACGAGAGGATATCATTTATTTCACTTTTTGTCAACTAAAATTTGATTATTCCTAAATATCACCTTCTGCTGCCAATTCGCCTTCCAGCTTATCATCGAGCTCGGTAAACTTAATATCATAACGCTTCTTCTCGATCTTAGAGAATAAGCTATACACACAGGGAACAACGAATAGCGTGAATACCGTCGATACTATAACACCGCCTATGATAGTAATAGCCATCGGTATACGCGTCTCAGCCCCGGGGCCTATAGCCATGGCGGGCGGGACAGCGGCCGCTATCGTAGCAACCGACGTCATAAGTATCGGGCGCAGTCTGATAGGACAAGCTTTGAGAAGTGCGGGGCCCACCTCCAGCCCCTTCTCCCTCTGTTGGTTCGTAAAATCTACCAGCAATATGGAGTTCTTCTTTACTATACCCATAAGAAGGATAAGTCCTATCATACTATAGATATTCATAGACTGGCCAAATAGCCAAAGGGCTATGAACGCTCCCGAAATACTGAATGGCAGCGCAAATAATACCGACAAAGGATGCAGGTAGCTGTTAAATTGTGACGCGAGCACCATATACGCGATCAATATACCGAGAGCAAAAGCCAGGATCAAGCTGGAGAAGGATTCTTTGAACGTCTGCGTGCTTCCCGAGAATATAACCTTATACCCCTCAGGCAGCGTGCTCTTAGCTATTTTCTCTACTTCTTTTATCGCATCCGTCTGAGACTTGCCCGGAGCAACGTTAGCAAATATGCTGATAGCTCTCTCCCTATTACGCCTCGTTATAGTAAGAGGCGTCGGTTTTTCGGTTATATTTACAACATTCTTAAGCTGGACGAGCTCATTCCTGTTATTCCATACCCAGAGCTTTTCAATATCTTCATTCTCCGTCCTCTGAGAAGGCATAAGTCTGACCCTTACATCGTAACGCCGGCCGCCTTTGGTGTATTTACCGATCCTCTCACCGCCTATAAGCGCATTTACCGCACTTCCTATATTAGATACGCTCACACCCCTATCATCGGCCTTCTGCCTGTCCGGCGTAACACGTATCTCCGGGATTTTTTCGAGAAAGTCGGTATCGACGTCTATCATCAGCCCTGATGTTTCCATCTTCTTACGGATGTCCTCAGAATATTCAGATAACTTTTCCCAATCAGGGCCTCGTATCGAAAACTCAACAGGGAAACCTCTCTGAGCCGAAAATCCGGACAATGACAGGTCCTGTAATGTTACTTTTGCGTCAGGTATTTTATTCAGCTCCGTCCTTAGCAGAGTTATCATTTCAGACTGGGTAAGCGAGTGCTTAGCAGGCGCAACTATAGGCCTGTCCCTAGGCTCTTTCAGCGTGATGAACATCATGCCTGAATTCACTTCTCCGCCGCCAAATCCGCCTATGAGAGCGAAGTAACCTTCGACCTCAGGCCTGGACATAAGATACTCTTCTGCCTTTTTAAATTTCTCGTCTGTGAGAATGATCGACGAGCCTACCGGCGTCTGCAGCCGGCACATAAGCATGCTCATGTCCTGCGACGGAAGGAACTCTTTACGCATACTCATGAGGAATAATATAGAGGCGGCAAAAAATATCAATGCGCCTACTATTACAAGGATCCTCACCTTAAGCGCCTTATTAAGCAGCCAATGATACGCTACTGCAAGATTTCTGAATCCATTGTCTATGCCTTTGCCTATAAACGTTTTGCGTGAACCGACCTCCAAAAACTGCGAACACCTCATCGGAGCCAGTGTAAGCGCTTCCAGAAGCGATAAAGCAACGGCAACGGATATCGTTACACCATATTGAAAGAAAAATTTTCCGATGATGCCGTACATAAACGCGACCGGGAGAAATATAGCTATCAGCGCTATTGTCGCGGCTATAGCCGCAAATGTGATCTGTCTGGCGCCGCGCCGGGCGGCCTCAACTTTATCGACACCGCGCTCCCTGTAACGCACAATATTCTCCAATACCATGATAGCATCGTCGACAACTATACCTATAGCGAGCGAGAGCCCCAGAACTGTAAATGTGTTTAGAGTAAATCCCAGGAAATATATAACTATAAATGTTCCCAGAACTGATGTAGGAATAGCGAGCAATATATTAACGGTAGCGCTCCACGACCCTAAGAATAACCAGCAGACCAGCGACGTAACAATAGCGGATAGTATCAGGGTGAATATCAGCTCCTGGATCGAATCTTCGCTGAACTTTGTCCTGTTGTATCGGACGCTTATATCTATATCCTTCGGTTTAAATTTCCTTATCTCTTCCAGTTTCTTTATTACTTTATGCGCTACGCCTACTTCGTTGGCACCGCGCTGTTTACGGATACCTAAAGCTACCGACATGCGCCCGTTAGATCTGGCTATACGCCTGACGTCGGCAAGGCCATCTTCTATAGTCGCCACTTCTTTTAAATATATAGGCTTAAATACCGGCTGGCCGGATCTTTTAGGTATCAGTAAATTTTCAAATTCTTTTGTCGTTACCGCCTCGCCCATTACCCGAACGTTAAATTCTTTTACAGGCGTCTCGATCCTTCCCGCAGGCACTTCTTCGTGTTCCGCCTTAACAGCGTCTACCACATCCTGTACGGTAAGCTGATACTCTTCCAGTTTATTCGCATCCACCCATATACGCAGATTCCTGTCTACGAATCCGCCCAGAAATATATCACCCACACCGTCGATAGTGGCAAACTGGTTCTTCAGATGATCCTGGACATACGTCATTATATCGCGCATCGGCATTGTCGATGAAGAGACGGCCAGCATTATTATCGGATGATCTTCCGGATTTACTTTGGTTACGATCGCCGGATCGAGGTCCTTTGGCAGAGATCTCTGCGCCTGATCTATCTTTGACTGCACATCCTGCACTGCAACATCGATATTTTTATTCAGGTCAAATTCGACCGTTACAGTGGCCGAGCCTTGCCGTATCGACGAGGAGACTTCGCGTACTCCCTGTATGCTCATCAGCGAGTCTTCTACTATATCAACTACGTCCGTCTCCATTACCTCGGGAGCAGCGCCCTCCCACGTCAGATTTATTGAAACTATAGGAAAATCTATATCAGGAAGCTGTCCCACGCCTAAGCGGGTATAGCTTATGATGCCAAATATTACAAGAGCCGCCATCATCATCCAGGCGAATACAGGATTTTTTATCGATAGGTCAGAAAGATTCATCTAAGCTCTCCGTTCCGCTCTGCCCTGCAGCCACACGCAGCTGCCAATACTGGCGTTTAGCCGCATATAGGGATGCGATATAATTTCTCTCAGCATCCTCCAGCGTTTGTATAGCCGTTAAAACATCAAGGTTATTAACGAGACTGCGTTCATAATCTTTTCTCTGCAAATAATAGTTGAGCCTGGCGGCAGAGTAAGCTTTTTTAAGAGCATCGTGCACGGCCATAGCACCAACGAGGTTTACAAAAGAATCTTTAATGTCGTAGGGCGCCTTACGCCTTGTCCGTTTATATTCCTCTTTACGCTCATCTGCCTGCAGATTCGCCGCTTTAGATTTCCCCAGAACTTCCGTCCCTTCAAATATAGGCACATTTACCGTAAGGCCGACATCCCAGTCTGTAGTTTCATAAAAACCTGTGCGCTGGACATAGTAGTTGGCATCCAGCGTTGCCTCTGGGAGAAAACCGCTGTCCACAACTGTAATATTCTCCTTCGATAGCTGCCACGCAAATTTTGAAGCGCGGACATCGGGCCGGGAATCGGCTTTCGAAACATAATATTCTTCTGAGTTGATCTTTATAGGAAATGGATAAACATCGGATAGCTCCCCTACCGGCTGTCCGATGAGAAACTCCAATAGCTGCCTCGCCGTGATCTCGCGACTCTTTGCCAATTCGATTGAAGCTTCAACGCTATAAAGCTGAGCCTTTACGTTCACAACCTCGCTGGGCTTTGACCTGCCGAGCTTTTCGCGCGCAATAAGCTCCTTTACACGATTCGATAGCGCTTTGCGGGTTTTCCGCAGCACCCGGAGATCGTCCCGTTTTTCTTTTAATAAATAGAATGCATTAGCAACATCCACTAGGAGAAGCTGTTCAGCGCGGGTCTTTTCGTCAACTCGCTGTTTCTTTTCGTAACCTGACCCTTTTATTGCAGCTATCGCCTTAAAACCATTAAAGAGCGTTTGGGTAACATTAAAATTTCTCGTCGACTGCTTCGGCGGTTTCAGCGTCCCCAAAGTCGTCCCCTTATCGGGAGGAATGGTTTCCTGATAATCCGTGGAAATAAAGGATACGTGCGGTAATATTTCCGATAAGGCTATCAGGTAATGTGCGTCGGCTTCCTTAATAAGGTCTGTATTTATAGCAATTATTTCGCTTTGTATAAGGGCCATCTGATAGCAATCCGCAAGAGTATAAGAAGGTATGATTGCCAAAGTATGAGTATTTAGCTCGCTCTTTGCCGGAGGTATCGCCGAAACCACGGCAGCAGCAGGAATAACGGAGGCAGCTGGTGCGGCCGCTTCTTTGGTAACCGCTGCATGCTTCTTTATAGAAACATTGGTTCCATCGCTCAGAACATCGATCGGTCTGCAGCTAAGCAAAAGTGCGAACATTATTGTTAAAGCTATTATTCTTTTCATTGGTTAATTATCAGCCTTATCCCCTATAAGGTGGTCACGTATAATGGTAAGTATTCTCAGGTACTCCTCACGCTCCGGCTGCGATATCACACTAAAAAGCCGCGAAATAAGTTTCTTGTGGTGTTCGGCCGCGTTGCGGGCCACCTTAATACCTTTAGGGGTGACGCCCACCTTCACTGTGCGCCTATCGTCAGCATCAGCTGCGCGCTTTACGTACCCATCCCTGACGAGCCGGTCTATTATACCGGTCATGGCAGCAGTAGTTACATTCATAGAGCGGGCTAGATCGGTCATGCGCAATTCACCTTCGCGCGCAAGGGCATTGACAATAACAAGCTGCGGAAGCGTTATGCGAATTTTATAAAAATCACCCGCATCATGTTTGTAAAACTCTCTCATGATAACAGGGTGCATCTCTGTGATCCTATCGGCAAATTCTGAAAGCGAAAGTTGTGTCATTATCAGCCTCCACATACTTAACTGCATTAACTATTAATGCGGTTAAGCATATCATCGAGGCCTTACCTTTGTCAAGTTTTTATTGTTTTAAGGTATGTGACGCTGAGGCTATAAGGAGGCTTCTTTATACCAGCCAATAGAGGCTTCGGCCAGCGTTATATCATCGCCCTGTTCTTCTTTATACTTAGCCCTGTATTGCATTATCCCCGAGAGCTCTTCCATAAACCTGCTGACAAATGTCCTGGGCTTATCCCAAAACTCGACACCCACTTCATACGAGTCCTCGCTTTCAGCCTGACGGACATGCCGGACCTTACCTATTATAAAAAACAGCTCATCCTGAAGCGTAAATTTTAATATAAGATTTGAATCTACGGGAAGTTCTCTCTTTGTAGCTATGAGCGCTCCACTTTCTGAAACGTTCAGCGTTATAGATGATTCTTTAGGAAATGTATCCTCGGATTTATATTCTAAGGGACAATAGATGGAAAACCTTTCGTGGCGCCGTCTTTCTTTAGTGGCAGTATCTGGCATAAACTCCCCGATATTTAGGTAAAAAAAGTATATCACATTTTACGAATATTACAAGGCGGCTTTTCCTGATTTTTTATCTCTAACATATTTACCGCACTTATACGAAGTTCACAAAACGACTTGACAAATCGTCAAATAACGGTATACTTATCTTAAAAGGAACTTAAAAACATGCATGTAGGACAAATAATAAAAAATATCAGAAAAGAAAAGCGCATGACGCTCGTTGAGCTGTCGGAGAAATCCGGAGTTGCGCTCGCGACCTTAAGCCGGATGGAAAATGGCAAGATGACCGGCACCCTAGATTCTCACATGAACATAGCAAACTCCCTGGAGATCCCCCTGCCAGACCTCTATAAAGACCTGGCCTATTCAAAAAAACAGGTAGAGGTTAAATCAAAGAAAGCTGTAACTGACGTTTTCATGCATGACAAGAACGCCACGTCCGAAATGCTGGTCTCTAAAGTAATAAATAAAAAGATGATGCCCATACTTATAAAATTAAACAAGAACGGGGCTACCCGCAAGGAAGAGACTAAGACCGGAGTGGAAAAGTTTATCTACATACTGGACGGCAAGATCGAAGCAGCTGTAGGGGAAGAAAAATATAACATGTCAAAGGGAGACACTCTATACTTCGAATCCTCTCTCCCTCATTACTTTAAAAATACCGGATCAGGCGAAACGCGCCTTATTTGCGTGATATCACCGCCAACTTTATAAAACCCATCCACCATTAAACAGCTTGATCATTTCGTAAGATCCCACCTGGCGCAGAAATCAGATAATATCAGGTCAGCCGTTAGCTCCGGAAGCTCGTGTTCCAGAACCTCTCTTTCAAGCAAGCCTTCACGATAAACCATCTCCATCGCTTTGGTATAGTTCTGGCTGGCAATAAGATCTCTGACTTCGGCTATAAGGGATTTAGTAAAAAGGTTTATCAAGTATCTATGGGTACTGCGTCTGCGGAGGGTAACTAAAATCTTCATCACATTCTCACCTTCTTTCGGCCATATACACATGACCAGTTTGCCAAGCGAGAACATCAAAAGTATACCACAGAATTAAAAATCGACAATAGCTTGCGAATCTAACTTTCTATAAACCTTATAAAAAAATGCTGCAACACATTTAATATCAATATGTTGCAGCATTCAGTAAAGTGATAAAAAAGATAGAAATTTATCTCAAATGTTGATGTTGTTCACTATTGGTTATAACATTTCCTTTTTCATACGCCAGTAGAAAAGCGCTTACGATTACCGGATCGAATTGAGTTCCGGAACATCGCTTTATCTCCTGTATAGCGTCCTCTATATTCTTCTTTTTCTTGTATGGCCTGTCGGTCGTTATCGCGTCAAAAGCATCAGCTACAGCTATTATCCTGGCTATCAAAGGTATATCCGTCCCTCTCAAACCATCCGGATACCCGGATCCATCAAAACACTCCTGGTGATGGCGGACCTCTTTTGCAACATCGCTCAGTTCTTTGATCGGATGAAGTATTGTAGCGCCGATTATCGAGTGCTTTTTGATCTCCTCGAACTCCTCAGGAGCAAGTTTCCCGTGCTTGTTGAGGATGTGATCAGGCACACCGATCTTGCCTATATCGTGCAGAAGCGCAGATATTTGAAGCGTTTCCCTGAAATTTTTATAATTTGCCATTTCCGGTATACCCTCAAGCTCCCTGGATATAGCCAGACAGTAAGTAGTAACTCTTTCGGTATGTCCGTGTGTATAAGGATCGCGCGCATCTATGGCCGCAGCCATAGCTATCGCGGTATGGATAAATATGCGGTGCTCACGTATGTAGAGCTCCTTTATCTCCTCTATCTTCTGCTGTAAATTATCTATAAGAAGCGCATTCGCTATAGCCATCGCGGCATCATTGGCTAGAGTTACAAAGAACCCCATCTCTTCTCTGCTGAAGCTTTCGCCTGATATTTTGTCTCCCAGGACAAGCACACCAAGAAGCTCGCGCTTAAAATAACATGGCACACAGAGCCTTGCCTTTATCAGGTCCATCTGTTTCTTTATAAGCAGAAGCTTGTCATACAGCTCAGGCTGACGCTCAAGTATCTCGCGGTTTCTCAAGCCTATAATGACATCATCGTATCTGAGAATGCCTGTTTCGGATATAAGATAACTTTGTTTTTCAGTGAATACGCTTATAAGCGGATTATCCGCAACCAGCTTTATAAAACCTATCGGTATCTTTACGCCCTGAGAGCCTTTAGAATCTATCAGAATATATGAATGCTTATGCTCTTTGAATAAAAGGACTGCCGTATGCGTAACCTTGAGCTGTTCATCGATCGTCCGGACTATCATTTTGATAAGGTGTTCTGGTTTCTTAAACCTTATCATCGTCCTGGATGCCTTTTCCAGAAATGCCTGGTAATCATATTTCGGGCTCTGGTTATCCATACGCAACCTTTCGTTTGTTCTGTTGTTATCAGTGTGCTGCTCTATCCGGTTGCCGCTCTTATCCGCTGCGTTTTCGATGAATATGTTATGCAGCTTATCCCAGCTCGGCACCTTTTTAGGTTTATCCATTAATCACATACTCCTTTCCTTTGCGGACCACTTGCCTAATGTTACTTTTATTTTAAATTTTTCTCCACGGCATCCTCGAGATTATCCAGAACCAGAGGTTTCGTAATGTACTCGCACGCGCCAAGCCTGCATGCTTCGTCCATTCTCTCCTGCTCTTCGAGAGCCGTCACCATTACCACCTTTACCTTTTTATCTATATCCCTTATGTGCTTTAATGCCGCTATCCCATCCATCCCCTGCATCTTTATATCCAGAAGAACGAGATCAGGCCTTTCAGCCTTTATCACCAAAAGCGCGTCTTCTCCGCTGGCAGCCGTAAGAACGGCATAGCCTCTCTCCTTAAAAAAACTCTGAACAAAATCACGTATATCATGCTCGTCATCCACCACCAGGATCTTTTTCATACCGCCACTCCTTTATCCTCCGGCCTTATTCAGGGTAAACCCCGACCTTGGCGAAGGGCTTTACTTTTCTGCCGCTTTATTTATCATCTCTTCCAAATCTTTAAGAGAACCTATGGGTTTATCGAGGCAGGCAAACGCCCCCAGCTTTATAAGTCTCGCCTTGGTCTTGCCTCCGTCATCATATGCTGTTATAAATATCACTTTGGGAGACGGCACCATAGAGCTTACCAGTTTCAGGACTTCATCACCGTCGATGCCTGGCATTTTAAGATCCGTCAATAACACATCCGGCTTCTGCTCTTTGACCAGCTCTATCCCTTTAGCGCCGCGCAATGCCACATGCAGCTCATACCCTCTTGGTTCAAAATAATCCTTCAAAAATTGTATAAACTCAACCTCGTCATCTATAGCAACTATACGCGGTTTGCTCATTTCTTTGCCTTGCCTTTCTCCCGCTCCATCTCTTTTGTGCCGACTGGAAATTCGAGCGTAAACGCAGTGCCTTCGCCAACCTTTGTAGATTTAAGATAAATACGACCGCCGTTCTTTTCTATAACCTGCCGGACTATAAAAAGGCCCAGCCCAGTCCCTTTACCGGGATCCTTAGTAGTGAAAAACGGATTAAATAGCTGCTTTATCTTATCTTCCGGTATGCCGGCACCCGTATCTGAAATATCTATAAAAATCCTATTTTTCTCTTCCCTGGCCGAAATAGTTATTCTGCCTTTTTCATTTATCGCCTGGCCAGCGTTACGGATAAGGTTAAAGAGGACCTCCTGGAGCTGTTTCTTGTCTACAAATATATCGGGCAGTTCAGACTGAATATCCTTAATGATCTCTATCTTTTCCAGTTTCAATTCATACCCTACAAGGCTCAGGACGTCATCGACTTCTCTTCCAATATTAACCATCTCGCATTCACCTTTTGCCGGCTTAGCAAACTGTGAAAGCTTCTTTGTTATCGCCGTCGCCCGGTCAGTTTCGTGAATTACTTTACCCATGATCTCCTTGGCTTTAGTCAAAAGCTCATCGGTAGTCTTTGACTTATACAGGCCATCCTGGATATTAAGGAGGAACGCCTCGCATTGCCCCCTCGCTATACCTAGAGGGTTGCATATCTCGTGGTTTATGCCGGCTGAAAGCGTGCCTATAACCGCCATCTTATCCTTTTGCGCAGCCTCAGCCTGCGTCTTGCCAAGCTCATCGAAAAGCTTGGCATTTGCTATAGCTATGGCTAGCGTTCTTGCCAGCGGGAGTAAAATATCAAGATCATCCTGCGAGTAATCTTCATCGGATTTTTTCTTACCCAGAGAAAGTATGCCAATAACCTCTTCATGCATAACCATCGGAATAATAAGCTCTGCATTAAGCTTCTCTATCACTTCCTGAACAGAATCAGGCACATATATCTTTTTAGTCTGCAGCTCTTTTACCAGTAAATAACCGTGCGTCTCTTCCATGAACGTAACTATGCCATCCGGGCGTATAAGCTTCACATCGGAATCTTTAATATTTTTCTGCGCCATCACTTCAAACTGCTGCTCTTCATCATTGAATAGCAATACGGCGGCAGAGTTTAATTTTATGGTATCCGTAAGCTTGTCAACCGTGAGGTTCATTAGTTTGTCAAGCTCGAGAACTGTCAGAACTTCATTTGTAAAAGTCTTAAGTAGAGACTTATAGTCGTATTTTTTCTGAAATAGGTACTTGTCGGTAACGTTAATTAGGAAGTTTTCTATGCGGCGCATTGTCAGAATAATTATTACACCGCTCAAAGTCAACCCTATTAATCTAGCACTAGTGCTAGCCCATCGCAAAAAATATTCCTGAAGTATTAGAGTCGGCAGAACTAGTATTGCAAAAACTGAAATCAATAGCCCTGTAAAAACAAGTGTTTTCTTAACTATTACTTCTATGTCCAAAAATTGATGCCGGACTATAACAAAAGCTGTCATGGCAACATAAAGCAAAACCAGTATATTTGTAACGGGTGGATATGGAAAATTATAGAATAGAAGATGGTTAACTGAGCCACTAGCTCCCCCTGCAGCAATACCAATAAAGAGGTATTTTATCTGGCTACGCTTGCTAGGAGAATCTGATTTTTTGTAGCTTACATATAGAAGATAACATGCATAAATCAAATAACTATGAAAAAACACCAAATAAACATGATATAGAGGCCCTGGTATACCCCAATATTTGAATATTGACACTGGACGCATACCACTTATAAAATACGGTGTAAAAACTAAACCGATAAAAATGGCGGCAAATAAATACCCCATAACCACAGCTATGCGTCTTTTTATTCCCAAGAATGCTGTCGTGAAATGAAAGAACGTCGGTGGAATTAAAAATGCCCCTATATGCAATATACGAAACCAGTAAAGGGTAGTTTTTGCATCAGACGCCAATGGCCAAAAAGTATAAGCTCCAAGCCAAAGGAATTCCCCAAGACAAAAAATAGCAAAAGTTTTATTTAGCAGGCTTGCCTTATTACTATAATAAATGAACAAGCCTAAAGCCAAAGACATGACGGCCCCTATAGCACCCGTAAAGGATAAATAATAGTAGATAGGCGTCATTTCTCAACCTCTATCTTTGGATCATTTTTAATTTTCTGCATTATAGCTTTGGCAACAACCCTACCCGAAGTAGCCGCTCCAGTAATGCCACCTTGCCCAAGCCCTGGAGTCACCCAATGTCCCGCCAAAAATAAATTATCAATGGCAGTATTATACGGCATTATACTTCGATCAATCTGAGATGGAATCGACGCCCATCCATATAATGCCCCACCACTATTAGATGTATACCTTTCTAAAGTTTTAGGGGTTGCGGCAACCTTAACTTTGATCTCGCCAAGGCCAGGGAACACTTTTTTCCTGACCCGATCAATAATAACATCAGAAATGGCTTCTTTTTCCAAACGCCAATTAATATTATTCTCGGCAGATGCATTTGGCGCAGCCACTATAAGACTCATCGAATCATATCCAACAGGCGCCATTGAGTTGTCATGAAATGATGGAAAAGTGCAGATCACATATTCATCTTTAACATTAAAAACATTATGATAGGCTTTTTCATAAGGAGAATCAGCATTCTTCATATCAAAATACCACACACTACTTCGGTATCGCCAGTCGATCGATTTAACTCCAAGATATATTATGAAGGCTGAAACTGATGGTTTTAGATTTTGCATCCGCTTAAGGGATTCAATTGAAACAGCCCCCCCTCCGCTGATCATTTCAAATGTTTTCTTAGGATCAGAATTTGAAACAACATATTTTGCAGATACTTCTTCGTCACCAATAAGAACGCTTGAAATTTTATTACCATCCATTCGTAATCCATCGACTTTTGACGAAAGAAGAAGCTGTCCCCCGGACTTCTTAAACTCGGCCGCTAAAACATCTGGGATCTTCTGCATAGATCCACGCGGATAATATCCTCCGTCAAAAACAAACTGACGGTACATTACAATAGCAGTTACCGCGGCAACGTCCTTTGAAGACAAGCCAATATTACCCAACAAAACCATAAAAAAAGATTTAAGTCTTTCGTCTTTAAAGTATTTACTAAGGATTTCGTTAAACGTAAGCTTGTGAACTTCATAATATGTCTTCAAAAAATTCTTTTCGTTGATCAACCGAAAAAAATTGTAAATATTTTCTCTTTCATATGGAAATTTTTTGGCCAATACCTCAGCCGTTTCCATGCAATCATTTTTAATAGGGATCTCTAAATCCTGTAATATCACAACATCTGAAGGATTTATCCTATTAAATGTTATGTCACCATAAACACCTAATTCGTTAAGAATTTTATAAAGCATCCTGCCCTTACTGCAGCTACCCAGATAATGCACACCTACATCGAAAGTAAAACCGCCTCTTTTAAATGATGTGCAGTACCCTCCAGGCTGGGAATGCTGTTCCGCAATTAATACGCTCATGCCAGCCTTCGCAAGATAACACCCGCAAACAAGGCCACCCATACCCGCACCTATTACAACAACATCATACCTAGTATTTGTTTTCATCTAAAATCGATCACCTTAAATCAGTTCATGCCTATACTTCGTTTTTCTTTTCAGCAATAATAACACCGTATCTTAAAAAATCGTAATGAGTTTCAAGCATCCCTTTATAGTAATTTAGCCCTATATCAATAGCCTTTTCTCCCATTATTTTTGCATATGCATCCCATTCGCGCCGGCCACTTTTAAGCTTTGCCCTTACCTTGATATCAACTTTGTCGGTACAATCTTTTATCTCAAGTATGGTAAAACCTGCCTGCTGAAGTAGTTTTTCGTAAGTTTCCAGATTATCCTGAAACCAAATATCTTTTTTGTAAAGCGGAGAAAATTCAGGAACAACTTCGTATGCTTCATTCAGAGTCCCTTTATCCCCCCTCAACCATTCGTTAAAACCTATTAGCGCACCTTTTTTGAGATGCGCATTTATACGTTTAAAAGATATTGCCTTTTCCTGCCAATGGCAGACAGTTTCATTACAAAAAGCTTTCGTAAAATTCTTTTCATCCAAAGACAGGTTTTCCACATTTTGCTCGCAATACTTGACTTTACCCTGGACGCCATGCAAAACAGCGCATTCCCTAGCCTTCGCAACTTGATTGGGATTAATATCTACTCCGACCAAATTACACCCTGTCAGCTTTACCAAAAGCCTAGACGGCGCACCGCTACCCTCACCTAGACTTAGAACATGGTCATTGCTCGAAATATTTAATTTCCCAAACATGTCGATCAAACCGTTTTGAAAAAAATGCGTAATTCCCTCTAAATCAAAAATTCTTCGATCGGTCGAAGCCTTAGGATCTATGTTGTATGCTTTAAATATTTTTTCTAGCATTTCGCGATCATGCACGATAAAACCACCGTCAACTTGATAGGAGTCGATCAGATTTTTTTTAATATTTTTATCCATGGCAGACCCTTTTTAATACCAGGCAAGCATTGTTCCCACCAAAAGCAAATGAATTATTCAATGCAACCTGGACATCTTTTTTACGCGCCTTATTTGGCACGCAGTCTATATCACACTCCGGATCCGGAGTTTCGTAGTTCATAGTGGGAGGCACTACTCCATTTTTTATAGCTAGACAGCATGCTATTGCTTCTATAGCACTCGCCGCACCCATTGTATGCCCCAGCATTGACTTAATAGAACTAACAGGAACTTTTTTAAAATTTTCACCGAAAACAGTTTTTATGGCCTCACATTCCGCTTTATCGTTTGCTGGGGTACCAGTACCATGAGCCGATACGTAATCAACATCTTCTTTTTTTATACCGCTATTTTTAATAGCCTTTTCCATCACCTTGACTATACCCTTAGCCTTAGGAGCTGTCATATGGTGGGCATCGCAGCTTAACCCATAACCTAATATTTCCGCATAGATATCTGCGCCCCTGCTTTCGGCAAGTTCCATATCTTCTATTATCAGCATGCCTGACCCCTCTCCTATCATCATGCCTTTTCTATCTTTATCGAAAGGCCGGCATTTGTCCGATGCCATAGCATATAAGCGATTAAACCCCATGAAAGTAACCCGTGAAAAAGGATCGGCACCGCCAGCAATCATAATTTTTGCTTTACCACTTCGTATCAGATCAAAAGCATACCCTATTGAATAATTTCCTGCTGCGCATGCAGTAGGTATGGCGTAATTAGGCCCCGTAATCCCAAAAAAATATCCTATATGATCCGACAGCGAATTACTGGGATACTTAACTATATTTATAGGCCAAATCGCGCCTTCACCGCCATTTGTCCAGTATTTATCTATCTGTTCCAAAGACTGAATATCTGCCATAGTTGTTCCTATCACAACTCCGGTGCTTTTCTTATCCAATTTATCAACCACTATATTTGCATCGCGAAAAGCTAGTTTTGTAGCAGCTACTGCGAACTGCGATGCTCTCGCCATACCCTTAATTTGATCCGCAGGTATAAAATCGTCGGGCTTAAAGCCCTTTATCTCTCCCGCCCGATGGACTGGAAAATCTGCTGTGTCAAAAAGCTCTACTTCACTTATACCTAGCGTGCCCGCTATAAGGCTATTCCAAAAAGCATCCCTGCCTATGCCTATAGACGAAACAACCCCTACGCCTGTAATGACAACCCTTCTTTTTTGCATACTCATTTATTTTCAATAAGTGTTTTTACGATTTCGGTTATGTTTTTAAGAGTTGTAATTTTAATAAGGTGCTCTTCTGCTATTTTAATCTTATACTTCTTTTCGGCGGCTGCCAATATTTCAAGCGCCATCATAGAATCCATTCCAAGCTCCTCTACAAAACGTGCATCTGAAGTAATTTTAATCTCATCTATTTCAAGTATCTCAGCTATAAGAGCACGAAGCTCTTTCTCAAGGTTATCATTCATTGCTAACTCCTTCATCTCTATACCTCCCTCATTTAAAAAAACAACAAGTCCATTATTATCCACTTTAACGTCCGGCTTAAACAGCATGCACCTCATCACGCTGACCCATACCGGACCTAATATTCTCAATGTCATCATTAGAGTATATTTTTAGACCTTGTTTAAATCCAAAAAAATCAAAACCGTTACGCGTTATAAAACTTTTCATCATAGCTGTATTTTCATAACTTATATTATCACCCAAAGAAAAACAGCTCTGTTTATTTTCTTGAGCTAAGATGATAAGCTCGGCTATACAAGCAGGCGCTATGTTATTAGGAAAAAGTCTTTTAAAATTATTACCGGTAAACTCATCAAAATATTTATACATTGACCACACGCCTTCAAATGCAAAAATATCAGCACGTTTTTTTCTTATTTCTTTAGCAAGATAATACGGAACCACTATATCACATACCATAGCTCCCGGTTTCATAATACCTATATACTCCGCCAACCCCACCCCCATGTTAGTAACAATAATTACATCTGACTGTCTAAAAATATCTTCGTAGGAAGCTTTTCTTGCGTTCTTTACAGAACCCATGAATTCGTCGGCACTATCAACCAAAATTTCCTTGGCAATCGGCGAATACTGTTTGAGAAAAATTTTTGATATTCTATTTTTGTATCCAACTATCCCCACATTTAATGATTTTATATTTTTACCCAGCAAATCAACCCCTCGCGATACGTAATCTATCGTTAAGGCAGCTATGAGATTCTTTCCTGTCGTAACGGGTACATCGGTTAACTTTTTCACCTCATCACCACTCTCCCAGATCGACGCAAACAACGCAGCCAAACCTATCTGGGTTGCCTTTAACTTATTGGCAAGCTGAATAGCATCCTTAATAATGTCAGCCTGTCTGCTTTTCCCTGAAGAGGCAAGCTCGCTAGGCATCAGCGGACATATCATTCCATAAAATTCTATCCCCCTTTTCTCGCTATTGAATCTCGCGCAAATATAAGGGGGCATGTGTTTATTAACATTAATAAATATCTTTTTAAGAATACTTGATCTTAACTTTATATCGTTAAATAAAAATCTGTCAGGTTCTTCTATGTAATGCCCTATCCACACAAGTCTCTTCATAGGCCACCCTTCCGTCTAACTGCAATGAATTTAAAAAATGGATTAAATCGTGCAGTATTCTTCAGATAATCTTCATATGTCTTTCCAAGCCGACTCTTCATCTCTTTCTCCTCCAAGCCGGACTTGATTAACTGTAATGTTATAGAAAAAAACCCTATTATTATTGCAGTGTAAAACAAATTAAAAATCAAAGGGATTCCGATCTGCTCTAAAACGATTCCTATATACACGGGATGCCTTATATATTTATAAGGTCCTTTCGTAACAAGCTTTCGATGTCCAACAAGTTTCTCCTTGCCGATAATATGTACCGACCATTGGTCTCCCAGGGAATTAACAGCCCACAACCTAAGATACAATGCGGCAATATACATACATATACCTATCGACGTTAAATAATTATTATACTGCCTATCAACTTTGTAAAATTCTGCTAAACAAAATATCACAAGGAATATATACGATAACATCGAAGCTGGCAAAGTCCAATCCCCCTCAATATTATTCATATCCTTATCTTTACTTGTATACAATCCTTCCCACACCCTTTCAAATATTACAAACAATATGAAAAGACTAAACACTGTTCGTCCAGATATGCTGGGGTTATTGAAATACAGAAATAAAGTCAAAAACGGCACCCCCAACAACATAATAACCTTCATAATCAGCATTAATAGCAATCCTTTTATATGGCTAATCCGCCATCAACCTTAATCACTTGACCAGTTATGTATGAAGACTTATCGCTGGCAAGAAAAGAAACCGTTTTAGCAACCTCTTCCGGTTTGCCAAATCTACAACACGGGATAAAATTTAAAAATTTTTCTTTGTTCTTTAGATTATTGGTCATATCGGTTTCAATATAACCTGGCGCAACAGCATTTACTCTTATATTATAGAATGCCACTTCTTTTGCCAGTGATTTTGTAAAACCTATTACCCCTGCTTTCGCACTGGAATAATTGACTTGTTTGGGTAACCCTACAACGCCCGCAACCGAAGAAATATTTATTATGTTTCCGTTTTTCTGTTTCATCATTGTAACAATACATGCTTTGGCCATATTAAAATACCCGGTGAGATTAGTATCTATAACATCCTGCCACTCCGATGGCTCCATCATCATAAGAGCTTTGTCTTTAACAATACCTGCGTTATTTACTAACAAATCTATAGTGCCAAATTTATTCACAGCCTCACCCACCACCTGCTTTGCCTGGTTAAAATCCCGTGAATCAGATTTAACCGCCTCGGCAACACCATTGATATTTTTTATCTCGTCTAAAAGTATGTTCGCAGCCTCTTCGCTCTTAAGATATGTAAAAACTACTTTGGCACCGTTCCGAATAAGCTCAATAACAATTGCCTTGCCTATACCGCGTGAGCCGCCAGTAACTATCGCAATCTTATCCTTTAAATTCATATCTTCCTATCGCTAATGTAGAATTTGACCCCGCCGGACTGAAAGAGTTGATCAATATCTTATAGATCCTTGCATTGCGCGCCTTGTTAGGTACGTAATCGAGATCGCATCGTCTGTCCGGCTTCTCATAATTAACCGTGGGCGGAATAAAATCATCTTGGATAGCGCCCAGCGATCCGGCCAGATTCATCGCGCCCGAAGCTGAGAACGTCTCGCCCACCATAGATTTTATAGAACTCACCGCGATATTTTTTACACGATCGCCAAAAATATTTTTGATCGCAGTGGTCTCCATCGCATCACAGTCCAATGTAGAATTGGCTGTCGCACTTACATAATCAATATCTGCAGACTTTAACCCAGAATCTTCGAGACATGATTTCATAGCCCGAATGGCACCTTCAGCTTTGGGACTATAGATATTTTTGCTCTTAGGATCAAAAGATGCTCCGTAACCGAATACTTCGGCATAGATATGCGCATTTCGTTTTTTAGCATGCTCAAGTTCTTCCAATACCACTATAGACGATCCCTCACCCAGAAGAATGCCGTTCCTACGCCTGTCAAAGGGGCAATTCACCTCGTCCTTACCCGACCGGGAACCAGCCAGATGTCCTATTTTATAAAAGCCTTTATACGTCTGCTCACAGAGTTCTTCCACGCCGCCCGTTAAAACCGTATCATAACCGTAAAGATTTATCATATTCATAGCATAGTAAATAGCGTCAAGACTGGAGCAAAACCCGGTCGATATCGTGCTGTTAAAACCCTGGATATTAAATCGTATCGATATCTGGCTCGCCGGGGCATTTATAACAGTATTTGGAAATAATGCTGGGTTAACGCTTCTAGGCCCTTCCCGCAATCCACCCTTATCAAATTCACTGATTGACCAGACGGAACCCATGGTCGAACCCAAGGATACTCCGTAGGCATCAGTCTCTTCTTCGCTTATAGGATATTTTACGCCTGCGTCATCTAGAGCTAGTTTGGAAGCCGAAAGCACAAGCTTTATTGACCTGTCAAAAGTCCTGAGACCTTTCATGCCCAATATTGCCTCTGGATTAAAATCTTTGATCTCACCAGCTAGCTTGCTCGACAAATTCGCTGTGTCAAATAACGTAACAGGCTTTACCCCTGATTTGCCTTCTTTTAAACCGGCCCAGAACTCGTCTTTACCTATCCCTATGGACGACAGAACTCCTAATCCCGTTACAACTATCCTCTTATTTGCAAGCAAAGGTAATTTCCCCTTTCGCCACCTTTTCATTATTAACAGTGGCTTCCATTTCACATATCCCACCTATGCTGACTATTTTTACTATTTTAACAATTATATTCAGCTGATCTCCAGGAACTACAGGTTTGTAAAATTTTGCTTTAATATTAGTCAGATAAAAAATATTTGCGGTTTGATTCGGCAAGCTTTTTTTATACAGCACACATGCCGCCTGGGCCATTGCCTCTATTATAAGAGCTCCTGGCAACACCGGCTCACTCGGAAAATGACCCTGAAAATAATCCTCATTTATGCTGACATTTTTATATGCCTTCATATATTCGCCCTCTTTAAGCTCTGTAACTCTATCAAGCATTAAAAAGGGATATCTTTGCGGTATAATCTTCTTTATATCTTCAATATTTAACATAATGATCACCGTAATGTAACGATTTCATAAAAAAATGCCTGATCTCAATATGTGAAATCAGGCGTTATGCGGAATGTCCGCTGCCATCTTTTTCTTCCTGTTCAGTTATCCAGCGATCTATTGTAGATTTTTTAAATCGCCATTTGGCCCCAACCTTAAAACAAGGAAGCTTTCCCGCTTTCGCATGTTTATATATGGTAACGGGTTGCATCCTTAGATATGCGGCCACTTCCTGAACCGTGAAGAGAATGTCTTCAGGCATAAAAAACACCACCTTTTGCATTTGGTATTAGTTATACTCTTTTGATACGGACTAATACGCAGTAATACAAAGTATACATTATAAAGCGGAAATGTCAAGGGTGGAGTTTAAGAAATGTTCTACAGATAGCTTAGCTGGTGCTATACCTTATACTTTTCCAGATCTTTCTCAAGCAGTTTTATCTCCTGCTCGATCTTCTCTAATAAAGGAGATGCGGAGGACTTTTTCAGGACTTCGAGCTCATTTATAACAGCCTCTAAGCGCACCTTTTCGGACTTTATGCATGAGGACATAGAGCTGGTCAGCCGGTTTATGGATTCGGCGAGAGATACCATTTCATCTCCCTTTCTCAGGGTAATATGTATCGAAAAGTTACCCTTTGCCATTTCACCCAGCACACGTTCTATTCTGTAAATCGGACCGGCTATTTTATGCGATAAAAAGATTGCCAGAAAACCTATAAGAGGTGATGCGACGATCATAGCTATTAATATTCTGACATTAACCGTCTTTACCATTGAGACCAGGTGACCTTGAGGATAAACATTGGCAAGCTTTTCCCCGAATATGATCATGGTTGTATAATATACTATATAGGCGCAAAACCCGGCAGTTATAAACATGAGCAATAGGATAACGCCTGTATATTTAAGCTGGAATTTCCTTGCTACTATAAATTGCTTTCTTTTAAACTTCGGCTTTCCTATATTGTTATCAGCCATTTTTAGTCTTTCCTCCATAGTAGCACTTCTCGCCTTATCACCAATTCCGTGAACTCTTTGCCAGGTCCTTTTATCATAGTCATCGCGTTCTTTAAAGGCATATAGCGTGTAGATTTACCGTCTATAGCCGTAACGAGATCTCCCTTTCTGAAGCCAGCCTTTGCCCCAATACTGTCCGGCTGAACCGCAGATATTGTAAGCCCGTCAAATTCCATGGTAAATGACACACCCGTAAGCTCGCCCGGTACCGTAACTGTCCTCTCGATGCTGCACTTAAGCTCCAGGGAAGGCTTGTCCAGAAGCGCATCTACAACTTCTTCCAGGTCCATATAACCTGTAAGCCTCGACCAGATAGCTATCAGCCTGTCATCTTTTTCGATTCCAGCATCGGCGGCGGATGAATTTGACCGGACAAAATCTATCACCGGCAGGCCATTCTTCATTGTAAGCGTCATGCCGACCGTTTTTTTAAGCTTTATCTCCTTCTCCATAGCCGCTTCTTCGCTCGAAGCCACCACCGACTGGATGACAGGCCCCCTGCGTTCAAGTTCATCGCGTTTACGTACCTCGTCTTCTTTCTGAGACTGTTCTCGCCTGAATAGATACCCCTGCAAAAACACGAGACCATCTTTTGCAACCTTTGAGTTAGGATTCAGACGAAAAGCCATATCGTAATATGTGAAGGATTTTATATAATCTTTTTTCTCTTTAGCCTGTTCTGCAAGTTTAATAAGATTGGTCTCTTCCTCATCATAGTAAAGCTCTTTTATATCCGACTTCATGATCATCTTCTCGCCGGTAAACGTAGACAATACTATGCGATCTCTATAGTCTTCAACTACTATACCCTTAAGCTCAGTGCCGTCATTCTCAACTATAGTATCCGCCAATACGACCGAAGAGCTGAACAATACCGATATGGTAAAAATGGCTAGAGAAGTAAATATTCCGCACATCGAAAGCTTTGCGGCATCATACACTTTACGCAGCGGAACATTTTTCGACCTGGCTCTTTTAACGCATTCATCATGTTCCGGCGAAACAGTGCATAGACCATCGGGACCCTTACTTACCTTAACCTTTATGTCGCCGTATTTGGTCTTTACCATCGAAAATCTCCTATCCAGCTTCATCCTGCCGGCCTCATAAAAACGAAGTCCTATGGCAGATGTTTCGTTAAAAATAACAGATGCGACGTTCTGCAATTTTGACGCATCCGCTATGGCTGTCAGCTTAAAGGCAGGCCGCGATTTTTTCATCTGTATATTCGTTACGTATGCATCAAGCGCTCCGACACCCAGCAATTTCTCGACCGTGTAGCCAATGTGCTGCGGATTCATATCATCTATATTTGTCTCGACGACATAGACATTATCTTCTTTGAAAGAGCCCGCCGCCTCGCCTATCATAACGCGAAGCATGTTCGGGCGCTCTTTTATTTCTTTCGAGCCGGCACCATAGCCTATACGGGAGACCGACATCTGCGGCAGCGCACCGAAACCCTTTGCAAGCGCTTTTAGTATGCCGGCACCCGTCGGAGTAACAAGCTCTGCCTCTACGTCGGTAATCGACAGGGGAACGCCTTTCAATAGCTCCAGACTTGCCGGTGAGGGTATGGGAATATTTCCGTGCCGCGAGTTTATTATGGTACGCCCCATACTCACCTTTGATGCATATATAGCATCTATACCCAATTCATCTATAGCTATAGCTGTTCCCACAATATCAACAATCGAGTCTATATCGCCCAGCTCGTGAAAAATTATATCTTTAGCCCGAGTCTTACCATGCACTTTTGATTCCGCCGCTGCTATTGCATTAAATATACCCTTAGCCGTCTCTTTTACCTTTGGCTTAAGAGCGCTTTTATCTATCGTTGCGGTAATCTCTTTCAGTGAACGGTGACCATGGACGCTTTTAGCTGCTATGCAGTCAAATTTAGTCCCTGCGATCTCGCTACGCGCAGTGCGGGATCTGCGAAGCTTGTATCCTTTTAATTTAAGTTTTGCAAGCTGGCTCGACAACGTCTTAAAACTTAAGCCGGCATCAAGGAATGCCGCTATAGTCATGTCGCCGGATATGCCGCTGAAGCAATCGAAATATGCAATTTTCATAATATTTATCTTTAGCTGTTTATAAGTGACGCAAAATATGCCGCGCCAAAACCGTTATCGATATTCACCACGGCAATGCCGGGAGAACAGCTATTCATCATAGTAAGAAGAGGCGCGATACCGCCAAAAGAAGCACCGTAGCCGACGCTGGTCGGAACAGCAATGACCGCCTTCGACACAAGCCCGCTTACAACGCTCGCCAGAGCACCTTCCATCCCCGCTATCACTATTATAATATTGGCTCTATCCAGAACGTCCTGCTTGCCCAGAAGTCTGTGTATCCCGGCAACCCCTACGTCGCACAAAAGCTCGGTCTTGTTGCCCATGATCTCCAGAGTAGCCTTGGCCTCCATAGCCACTGGGAGATCTGCCGTCCCGGCCGTAATCACCAGAACTAGCCCTTTCTTAAGAACCGGCTTATCTTTTCTGTAACTTATGATCCTGGCTTTTTCGTCAAATTTAATACCGGGATAGGATCGTTTCAATTTTAGGAATGCTTTTTTATCCGCGTGAGTAACAAGAAGAATGCCGGAGTGCGCTATGATCTTTTGCGATATCTTAACTATCTGCTCGATGGTTTTACCTTTGCCAAAAACAACCTCGGGAAAACCTCTCCTGAGACTTCTATGATTGTCTATCTTGGCAAAGCCGATGTCCTGATAAGGTAGGTCTTTTAATGTCTTATGGACTTTTTTAGACGAAATACGGCTCGCCTTATAATCCTTCAGCATCCGGGTAATATTATCTGTCATCTTAAGGTTAAGTTTTGAAGATAAGATACATCAGAACTGCTATCAGAACAAAAGAGATGATATAAAAATCATTGAAGTAGAAGAAGTCCTTCACCCTCTCTGTGATCGTATAATCATACTGCCTGGTCAGGGGCTCCCGGCGTTTTATTTCCCGCTCAATCTTTGTATACGTATGCGCAGGCTTCCCTTTCAGGTCCAGCACAGGCTTCAAGTGTTCAGGCTCTTTCTCTTCAACTTCCGCTATCTCACTCTTTATCGCGTCTATCTGCTCTTTCCTGAATCGCAGAAAAGTATCGCCTATTTTATACGCCGGTATTTCACCGACATCGACCAGGCGCTTCACTTCCTCCTCAGGTATTTTGAGATAATCCGCCACTTCTTTTATGCTCAATAATTTTTCAGGCATTTTTTACCTTTATAAATTTAAATCTATTTTATTTTTCCTTCCGCAACCCACGCATCTATTCTGTTGCGGTCAAATCTCCAGGTATCCCCCTCTTTCATCCCGGGGATCTTTCCAGAATTCACCCATTCAGATATCACTCCGACCTCAACCTCTAAATACTTTGCAAGCTCTTCCGAAGTCATAGTAGTAGGCGATATATGCACGCCTTCTATTTTCGAATGGGCAAGCATTTTGCAGTTACCTTCGAACATCGCGCCCTCCGCGATGCTCAAAAGCGGAGTTATAATATCGCCGACAACGCATGCCGGAGATATAAGCTTAAGCTCTTTAAAAGCATTTATATTGCCATTAACTTTACCGGCCACGACGATCGACTCGCCCGTGATGTCGGCATTTACCGAGGCATGCTCACCTATCATAAGATTACCTTTGGTGTTAAGCAGCCCTTCGAACTTGCCATTGATCCGTAAATTTACCGGGTCTTTAAATGAGAGAGATCCCTGCATAGAGGCATCAACATCCAAAACTCTTTCCACCTCATGCTTCTTATCCTTTTTTCCCATCATACGGCACCCCCTTGATTTTTGCGAAGCAAAAATCATCCCGAGCCGCCGTTATGCTAGCCCTGCGGCGTGGGTTCCCCTACTCGACTTCCCATTTCACATGCTTCACGCCATCCAGATGACTCAAATCGTCTATTATCTGGTCGGCAATTTTTATCTGGTAAAGCTTAAGCCCTATCCTGAGTATCATACTAACACCATCTCTCGCCTTATCCACCTCGAAATCAGTTATGTCTGATTTGCACTCAGCGAGTATTTCTCTTATAGCCCTTAGTTGATCCACACCTTCCCTGGATTCGATAACGATAGTCCTATACCAGTCTTTACGTATCATTGCATGCTCCAACCTGGAAAATAACATGAGGGTTATCATGGTAAGCACTGTGGTAATTATTGCACCGTAATAAAAACCGGAACCTACGGCCAATCCTATGCCGGCAACTACCCACAAACTCGCAGCAGTTGTAAGGCCCCTG
>JBAYMS010000017.1:0-29079 GCA_041663425.1 Candidatus Omnitrophota bacterium | reverse complement strand
GGAAGAGGCTGCCGGCACAGTAGCAGGCGAAGAACTGTATGCATCGGGCAGCCATGCATGAAACGGCACCGCCGCAGCCTTCAGTCCAAAACCCATAAGAAAAAGTATGCTTACGAAAGACAACAGCTTCGTCTGCCCCTTCACCGCTATAACCTGCGCAAGATCATTCATATTTACAGTCGACGCAAATCCGTAAAGAAATGCTATGCCAAGCATTATAAAGCCGGAGGCAACAGCACCCATAACAGCATATTTAAATGATGCCTCAAGGGATCTGGGTTCGGTACCAAAAGCTACTAGCGCATAAACCGATATGGATGCTATCTCAAGAAATACATAAAGGTTAAATATATCACTTGTTATCAAAAGGCCGTTCACTCCGGCCATCATTAGCATAAATAAAGAATAATATTTCCATTTGTCCGTATATATCTTCACATACCCGATAGAATAAATTGCAATAAAAAATCCTATCATATTAGCAACTACAAGCATAAGTGCCGAAAAGCCGTCGACCACAAGCTCTATCCCGAAAGGCGGAGCCCAGCCCCCTACATCATATGATGCAACCCTGTGTTTAAGCACAAAGGCCGCAATGCTGCATGAAAGCGCAAACATAGAAAACGTTGAAACGCATGCCAATACATCCGCAGCTATCTTCATCCGCTTGGCAAATAATGGTACCAAAAACGCTGCCGTAAGAGGTATCACTATAAAATATGTTAAAGTCGTCATCCCTATCCTTTTAATCTGTTTATTTTAGTTATATCGAATGTGCCGTATTTTTCATAAATCTTTATCGCGATCGAGGCAAGTAAAAGAGTGACCGAAAGACCCAGCACTATAGAAGTCAACACTATCACCTGAGGCAAAGGATCCACCATATTCGATATGGTATCACCGTGAGCAAATATAGGCGAGTGCCCGTTTTTAACATAGCCTGCGAGAATGAAAAAAAGGTTTACAGCATACTCCATTATTCCTATGCCTATGATTATTTTGATAATATTCCTCTTCCGCAAAACACAGTATAACCCTATTAAAAATAAAACCAGGCATAACATATATATAATCATACTATTTCACCACCTATTCGAAATCCTTATCAGCTTTAGAAAGAAGAACGAGCGCAACAAATATCGCAAACAATCCGGCACCCACTATTATCATCTCACAAAACGGAATTATCACTGAATTATTAAATATATGGCACGAGATTTCTTTATAGAAAAGCTTATTCACCTGCACACATCTTCCGGAAAAACTTACTATAGCTATGTAGAGAAATACTAGCGCGCCTATACTAATGATAAATCTAAGCAGGTTGGCGCGCAGTCTTTTCAAAGCAACCTCTTTACCAAAAGCAAGCATAGTATGCACAAATGAAAGGGCGACTATAACACCTCCGGCAAAACCTCCCCCCGGAGACTCATGCCCTGTCAATGCTATATATATGCCATATATAAAAATAAATCCCAGGGTAAAGCGCGTAACCGTCTTTACTATGAGCGTCATACCTCTGTCATCTCTGAATGGCTGTTTACCCATTACGTTATCCTTTTCGGCCTATCTTACGCGCCACTGCCAGGACGCCTATTATAGCCGCAAACAACATCGTCGCCTCACACAAAGTGTCGAGCGCCCTGTAGTTCAGATTTATCGCGGCAACTATATTCATAGCCCCAGTCCTGGCCAATCCTTCAGCAATATAAACTTTGGATACCCGCATCAGCGGAGATCCGAATTCCGGCATACACTTTATCGAAACATATGCACACACTAAAAAGACTACGCCGAATAGCGCCGTTGCCAGAGTATTAAAAACCCATCTGCCCGAAACACTGAAAGGGACATCTTTTCTTGCAGTTGCACGAATAAGTATTATCAGACTCAATATTTCCACCACTAGCTGCATTATAGCCAGATCCGGAGCTCTCAATAGTAAAAATGCCATCGACAGCCCGATGCCAACGGCGCCTATCGCAACTACGCTTGACAATAAATCTTTGGCGGCTACTGCTATGATCGCCGCGACTATCATAAATATAAGGATAAGATATATCTCTATCATTATTGCCCCAAAAATATCACAAGGAATATTCCGATCATGCCCAAAAGGCACCATACCATATATGTCGGCAATATACCGTTATGAAGACGCTGCAAGTATCCTGTAAAATACGACACTCCTTTTAAAAAGATATTGTAAATATCAAGCGAGCCGGCCGATTCTTTTTTATAAATAATTTTGAGTGTACGCAGATCTTTAAGAGTGTCGTAGAACTCCGTACCGGCAACCCTATCCAGCTTATTTACATCTTCCCCGCCGATAAATACACTAGCCGTGCGAAATCCCGCCGGCTTAAATAGTAAATATGCAAACGCACCTAATAAGAGTGCAATCAAAATAAGCGCAGTAGCTACCGCTGGGTTCCATATCCCCATGTAAGCAATGGTGCCTGATATAGATGGCGCTATCAGCAGAGGTATTGGCAGATTTGCGGCAAATACGCCGAAAATTATACATAATCCGGCAAGGATCGCCATAGGCACCAGCATAGCCGGAGGCGCTTCTTTTATATCTTTAAAATCCCTGTCGGGCCTTCCTAAGAATACCGCGTGCAGCAGTTTCATAAAACTGGCTATCGTAAGAGCGCTTCCAAATAAAGCACATACAAGCCAAACAGCCCAAAAAGGATTTTTTGCTGTGACAGTTTCGATCACCCCTTGGTAGATCATCCATTTTGAAACAAAACCGTTAAACGGCGGCACGCCGGAAATTGATAGCGATGCCACGAGACAAACCGCAAATGTGACAGGCATATACTTGGATAGCCCGCCTAACTTTGTCATATCTGTAGTGCCCACCTGTTTTTCCACAGCACCGGCAGTAAGAAATAGTGACGATTTATATATCGCGTGATTGAGCATGTGAAACAGCCCGCCGGCTATGCCTATAACACTTCCCGTACCTATACCAAGTACCATATAACCAACCTGAGATACTGCATGATATCCCATAAGCCTCTTAATATCATGCTGCACCAAAGCTATTACAACTGCGAATACTATCGTCACTGATCCTATCAGAGCTAAGATAAAATTTGTTACGGCATTCATCGTAAACATATCTAAAGAAATGCGGGCAAGTAAATATATACCAAGAAGCTTATCAAGAGATGCGGGTAAGTACGCTGTTACGGTGGCAGGGGCAAATTCAGCGACATCGGGCAGCCATGAATGGAAAGGCACAGCACCCGCTTTCGCAAATGCGGCAATAGCCAGCAGAAAATATGCTGAATACTCTACGGCACCTGAAAGCTTAAGATGCACACCGCTTATTGTATAGGATTTCGATAACTGCCATACAATACACATCCCAAGAAGCATAAGCACATCGGTCCCGCCTATTATTATAATAGCTTTTTTCGCCGCAAAGGCTGATTCAGTCGTGCCTTTAAGGCTGGTCAGCAAATACAGCATTACCGCAAGAAATCCCCAAAAAACCAAAAAAACCGTCATATCATTGGCAAAGGCCACTCCAATCGACGCGCCGAGCGTCATGAGGGTGTAACCAAAATACCGGCCGAAATCTTTATCTGTAAAGCCGAGCGAATATACAACTATAAGAAGACCGAAAAGCGATATGGCAAGCGCAATAAATCCGGACAGGTTATCGGCAAATAGCAACGGGTATGAACCAATATTATAGCTAAGAGGCTTCTTGGTAAAAACAAATAGCGCTACGGCAAAAACGGCCGCAGAAACCAAAAGAGCCAGTGCTTTGGAAATAATTTTTAAACGATCAGGCAGAGTGAGACATAGCGCACCCGCAGCCAATGGCCCTACGATCAACATAAGCAGTGGATTCTGCTGCATCTTCTATTTATACCCCATCTTCTCTTTAAGCTTCATCGTCTTCTCCTGCGAAAGCCTTATCAACTCCTGAACATTGAGGATCTCTTTGTCTTTATCGTCTACTATAAGCATCCTCTCCGTACAGCAATAGCACGGGTCGATAGCGGCGAGTATTATAGTCGCATCCGACACGCTCTGTCCTATAACCGTCTCCCTGAATGTCGGGAAATTCATATAAGTAGGGGCTCTCACCTTATGCCTGACAGGTGAATTTGTCCCGTCCGATTTCACATAATGGAAGCATTCTCCCCTGGGTGCCTCGGCCTGCCCTATACCTTCACCCGGAGGAATATCTTTAGGGTTGGAATCGATCGGACCATTGGGTAATTTATCCAGGCACTGCCTTATTATGCTTACAGATTCATACATTTCCATTATCCTCACAACAACCTTCGCAAATACGTCTCCTGCTTCCTGAGTAATAACTTTCCATTTGATTCTGTCGTATGCCGCGTAAGGATGATCACGCCGGACGTCAATATCGTAACCTGACGCTCTTGCTGTGGGGCCCAGAGCAGCATAATCGATAGCTCTCTCTTTTGTCAGGATGCCGACACCCTTGAGCCTTGCATGAAGCACCGGATCGTCGAGTATAGCACCGCGCAGCATATCAAGATGGCGTATAAATTCATCAAGGCGCGACAGGATGTATGTTATATGTTCTTTCTCTATATCGCGCCGGACGCCGCCGACTTTTAACATGGCATAATTCTGCCTGTTGCCGGTAACGGTTTCCATTATATCGCAGATGGGTTCCCTGTATTTCCAGCCCCACATAAACACTGTATTATAACCTAAGAAATGGCCCGCAAGTCCCGCCCATAACATGTGCGAGTGGAGCCTTTCCAGCTCCTGCACTATCGAGCGTATATATAGTGCGCGATCGGGCACCTTTATACCGCCCAGATCCTCAATAGCCTGAACGCATGTTATCGGATGGCTTGAAGAACAGATCCCGCAAATACGCTCGACTAAAAATATCGACTGATCAAAAGTCTTTGCTTCCGACAGTTTTTCTATACCGCGATGATTCCACCCTATGCGGACATCAACATCAACGACCTTTTCCCCCTCCACTACAAGTTTGTAAAATTCCGGCTCTTCCTGCAGCGGATGGTAAGGCCCTATAGGTATATGCGCTTTATGGCTCATGACTTCCTCGAATCTCTTTTAGGAACTATAAAATTTTTACGTAAAGGATAGACGCCTGTCGGCCAGTCGTCAGGAAGAAGAAGCGGCCTTAGGTCAGTGTTGCCGTCAAAGTGTATGCCGAAAAGCTCATGCATCTCCCTCTCTATCCACCATGCAGATTTCGTCACTCCAGTTATGGTCTCGATGCGCGGATCTTCCTTCTCCCTGATTATCGCACGGAGAGATACGATAAACCCTGAAGGGTCATCTGCAAAATGATAAAGCACCTCGATCGCGTCAAAATCGTCTACTGCTGTAGCTATAGCAAACCTGAAGCCCAGTTCTTTGAATATATATTTAGTAAGAAGGACTACATCTTTAGGATATATGTCAACGTAAGCGCGTTTTTCATTTTTACGTTCGACTTTTATTATCTTCGAACCGAATTTATCCTGCATGCTCTGCAAAACATCGTCTATCTTCATATCATTCTTTCTTTGGAGCTGTTATTTTTTCGGTCAACTTTTTTAATCCCGCTATTATCGCCTCCGGTTTCGGAGGACACCCCGGTATATAAATATCGACCGGGATTATCTCATCGAGAGGAGCTCCTGTATTGTAGCTGTCTTTGAACACACCCCTGGAAGAGCCGCACGCGCCCCAAGCCACAACAAAACCCGGCTTCGGCATCATCTCATAAAGCTTCTTTATCCTTGGTACGCAGAGCCTATTCGTAGATCCGGTGCATATCAGCACATCGGCATGTTTAACGCTGCCGACCATCACTATACCGAAACGCTCAAGGTCATACCTCGGCGTCAGGGCATCAAGAAATTCTATATCGCAATTATTGCAGCTTCCGCTCGAAAGATGAAAAGCGTATATGGACTTGGATAGTATTTTTTCTTTGAATCCCATTTTATTTTCCCAAATATGCCAGAACCACTGATATTATCGCGAGCATTGTGACCGGGCCCCAGAAAAATTTAACAGCCTGGTCTACCCGGACTCTCGGGTTCGTGTTCTTTATTACGACCATAAGCGCAAGTATTATAACGTACTGGATTATATTGCGTATAAAACCTTCCGCGCTGAACGTAATACCGCCGAAGTATAAGACTATCATTAGCACCGGAAGCGCGAATAACAACACGGCTTTTGACAGTTTGAATATCCCCAAGGCCTTTCCTGAATACTCTATATACGTCCCTGCCATTATTTCCGTCTCGGCTTCAGCAATATCAAACGGTGTAAATCCGAGCTTCGCCTGGACGCACAAAAGCATTACTATGAAAGATATTACCCCCGACGGGCTTGCTATTACATTACCGCCTGAGGCCTGATGCATCATTATATCACTCAGTTTTATCGCGTAGCCACTCTTTATTACAGGCACAAGTATAGCTATAACAAATGGCAATTCATACGACAGCATCAATTTCATCTCTCTTGACGCACCGAGTGATGCGAGAGGGTTCTCAGACGCAAACCCTCCCAGCATCAGGCATATGGCCGGCATCATGAGAAGGTATACGACAACTATGAGGTCGCCTATAAATCCTGAATGCACCGCCGGACTTATAACAAGTATTATCGTAGAAGCAAGCGTTGCGCTTGCCAGAGACAATAAAGGCATCCCTAAAAATATGGCTTTCGAAGCACCCTCAGGGATCAGGGTCTCTTTATAGAATAGCAATTTTATCACGTCGAAGAAATTCTGATACCATGGCGGCCCGACTCTCCATTGGACCCTCGCAGTAAGCCTCCTGTCAACCCATCCGGCAAAAAGCCCGATAGTGGCCGAAAAAAGAAATCCGGGGAAAACCAGGAACACAAACAGATACTCAAAAATCTTCATCTATACCTCTTGCGGCGCCATTCGATAAACTCATGGCGTCGTCCCGAGTTCGTCGAGGGACGGCGGAATGCGCTTTTTAACCGGCAGCACTTCCCCACCGCCTCTTTCCCATTTAAAATTTGTTTTAACGAGAAGGTTCTCCGATATTTTAAATATATTTTCTTCCTTCTTCTCCGTAAACTCGCCGTAACGTATACCGCCGTGAGTGCATAACTCCAGACATATCGGCGACTGGTCGCCCTGCAGCCTGCCAAGACAGTAATCACAACGTGCCGCAACAAAAGGTATCGTCTCAGGATATATTACCCCGAAAGGACAAGCTCTCGAGCAAGTTTTACACGACGTGCATCGCATCATGTAGCGCTTCAGCATATTGTACGGCTGAAACTCCAGCGCTTTCCAGGGACACGATGCAACGCATGGCGAATCCTCACATCTCCTGCAGACGAGCGCAAAATGCGCAAATTCTAAAAGGCTCAGCACGCCATTATTAGACGGGTGCTGGATATAGCTGCATATAGCACCGCAGTCTTTGCAATTCAAACATGCATCGAGGTCTATTAATAGTTTTTTCATCTAATCCCAGATATTATGCAGATCTTTTATTTTATCGTAAGTGAACACAGGGCCGTCTTTACACGCATAGTAAGGACCTATTCTGCAATGACCGCATTTACCGACACCGCAGGACATATTTTTCTCCATAGATAAATATATCGAACTGTCTTTGAATCCCAGGTCGAGAAGTTTGAACGTAACAAACTTCATCATTATCGGAGGCCCGCAAACTATTGCAGCGGCATTATTAATATCAACAGCGCCTGGCTTTAACACTGTGGTCACAAGACCGACGTTGCCCTTCCATGTATCATCACCGACATCGACGCTGACTTCAACGTCAACATGAGGAGCCTTCGCCTTCCAGGAATTAATCTCCTGCTTGTAAACTATATCTCTCGATGTGCGTGCACCGTATTTCAATACTATCTTTTTATAATCGTTCACTTCGTTAAATAGCGCGTATAAAAGCGCACGCAAAGGCGCAAGGCCTACACCGCCGCCAACTATAAAAAGCTCTTTTCCTTTAAAATCTTTAAGGGGGTAACCGAGACCATAAGGCCCTCTGACGCCAACAATATCTCCTGCCTTAGCTTGATGCATAAGACCGGTGACTCGCCCTGCCCGCATTATAGTAAAATCAAGTTTATCCTTAAAATTATGGTTGGATGAAGGCGTGAACGGAGCCTCGCCTATACCGGGCATGCTCACGTCCATGAACTGTCCGGCGCGGAATCCTATCTCAGAGCGCGGTTTGAGCGTGAACGTTTTAATGTTCTGCGTCTCTTCAACAACACTCAATATCTCTGCCTCTGTATATGCGTATGGGTTAGTCATTTTTTGATCAATCATTAGGCGGTTTATTCCATTTGCCAAGGACAAGCCCTTTTAAAACTTCCCGCAAGTCTATGTCTCCGGGGCACGCCTCGATACATCTGCCGCAGCCTGTGCAGGCAAAATAGTTTATGGTCTCAGGGAAGAAATCAAACTTCTTCTCAAATCTGTTGCGCAGCCTCTCATATAAATGCTTCCTGGGATTCGCCCCTCCGGCAACTCTGGCAAAAGTATTATACATGCAGGCATCCCACATCCTGAAACGTTTATTCCCCTGTGCGGTCTTTTCATCAAATAATAAAAAGCAGTGGCAGGTCGGACAAACCAGGTTGCAGGCACCGCACTCAACGCACGTAGAGGCAAAATCCTGCCATAATTGCGTCAGGTTGTAATTTTTCTTTACTGCACCTTTTATCTGGGCGGTATTCTGCGTGCCGCGTTTATCGATAAAATACTGAACTTCCCTGGTAACCTTTTCACGGTTGGCCTGTCTCTGATTAAGATCCGTGGCAGTGCAGCTTTTAAAGAACATTTTAAAGCTCTCCACCAGCTTCTCACCTTTTTCGCTCAGCACGTCGACAATAAAATAGTCGTTTACCGGGGATAAATTTATATCAAAATTTTTCTGCGGATAGGGTGAACCCTCCATCGCCAGGCAGAAGCAGGTCTCTTTCGCGTAGGTGCAGTCATTACCGATTATTATAGTGTTCTTCCTGTTCTCGGCATAAAAAGGATCTTCAACCTCGCCCTTTAAAAATACAAAATCCTGGACGAGCAAACTCGACAGATCACAGGCCTTTACTCCGGCAATGATAAGGGGCCTCTTATCTCTGGCTTTGCCATCCAATATCTTTTCCCTGGCCGGATTTATAAAACTTTTCAAAGGCTGCGTCTGCCTGATCCCACCCAGCTCTATATTATTTTCTTGTTCAGGATTGAATTCGCCGAAATGCAGTCTCTCCCCTTTGGCGTAGGGGACAAAAACCCTATAATCCGGAGATAGTCTTGCGAAGAGATCGTAGAGATCTTTTTTTGCGATTTTGTAATTTTTCTTTTCCATACCTGCTCATAGTCTTAAATGTCTATTTTAGAGCGCAGCGACAATTAAGTCAATTCATTTTGGGTAAATAATTAAAATTTAACTACCATTGCCCTGGGGGGACATGCCCTGACGCATAATTCACACGCTATGCACTTATCAGAATCGAAGATCACCTTCATAGTCTTTTGATCTGTATGCAGCGCCCCGGTAGGGCACACCGATATACAGGCTCCGCAATGCGTACATCTGGTCTCGTCCCTTGTAACATCCTGGCTCAAAGGCTGTATCTTAACACCCAGGCCTGTCAGATATTTTACGCCTTCGGCATAATTCTCTTTCTTCCCCTTAAGCTCAAGCACCATAAGGCCTTCCTCTTTCGGCGTTATCTTTGCCTGAAGTATATTAAAAACAAGATCAAACTCTTTAACCAGTTTATAGACTATAGGCTCGTCGACCAATTTATGCGGAAAAGTAAGCACTATCCTTTTTGATACCATAACGCCCCCTTATACAAATTTAATTTCTCCCCAGCTTCCTAAATTATCTCCCAATATTATCAATACACCCTTTACACCTTCTATTGCCTTTGCCAGCTCTATCCCTGTCTCTATATCGTATCTGCTCTTAACGGCATTCCCCGCCACAGTCGCAGCCGCATCAGCGAGCGCTGTGTTATCCGACATTACAAGCACCGCATCTGCATTGCCGAAGCTTAGGGAATGGCTTACGGTGCCGCTCGATGTGCATACACCCAAACCTTTTTCGCTCGGCCTGATCTCTATAGCTAAATTACCGGTAAACGGAGAATTCTCTCCGGCGTATATGCCCATCGTCCTTTTCTTCGAAGCCTTTATGAATATGTCGCCGCCATTTTCAACTATCACCTGGTCCGAAAATGTCAAAAGATCCCGCCCGACAAATTCGGCCATCGCTCCGGCTACGGCAGCCATCGGACCCACCCCTGCTATCCTGGAAGCCTGCGCCATCGCATTGACGATCCGCGGAGCATCATCCTTTACATTTATCGGCGCCAGCGATGTAAAAAATTCCGGATCCTTTTCTATATAACGCTCGAGATCCGACCTGTATGTCAGGATCGATTCCCTGGCCTGGACTTCAAGATTTTTAGAGGCCAGTATAAGAAGGTCGGTCTCCCGCTCTTTGACTTCAAAAGAAACGAGATCTTCCGACTCGACCCATTTTCTATATGAGCGTTCTTTGAACATATTATTTTAGCATATCCTGGGCAATTGTTCACCTGATAGCATATCGACGAGCCTTGAACCGCCGGCTATCGTATTCAGACAAACCCTGCCTTTCTGTTCCTTAGTAACTTCGCCTATAATGGCCGCGGATCTCCCGTGAACATCCTTACGGATAATTTTCAATAGTTTGCCTGCGTCTTTTTTCGCCGCAATAAATATAACCCGCCCTTCGCAGGCAAGATATAGCGGATCAAAACCCAATAACTCGCATGCCTGCCTCACACCGGCCGTTACAGGAATAGCTTTCTCGTCCAGAGCTATTCCGAATTTACGCGAAGCCGTTATCTCATTAAGGGTCGTTGCTACTCCGCCCCTCGTGGGATCGCGCATAAACTTTACACTGCCCGGCACCGCAAGCACTTTACTGATCAGTTTGTTCAAAGCCGCCGAATCGCTTTTAATTTTTGTCTTAAATCCTATACCTTCGCGCTCCGACAATACGCTTATGGCATGCTCTCCGATAGATCCGCTCACTATTACCACATCATCCGCTTTTATCCTATCTATAGCCAATTCATCGTAATAAACCTCACCTAACCCGCTCGTGTTTATAAATATCTTGTCACAGCTTCCCTTTTCGACAACTTTCGTATCGCCCGTGACAATGTTGACACCTGCTTTTTTGGCGGATGCTGCGGCGGAGCGTAAAATTTTCTCCAGCACCGCCCTGTCAAGCCCTTCCTCAATTATGAGACCGAGCGAAAGGCATATGGGACGCGCACCACATACAGAAAGGTCATTCACAGTCCCGTGCACGGCAAGGCTGCCTATATCTCCCCCCGGGAAAAATATGGGACTGACAACATAGGAGTCTGTAGTAAATGCAAAATGCGCCCTGCCCACCTTAAATACCGCGGAATCTTTCTTCTGGCGCAGGATCGGATTGTCCAGTTCTTTCATGACAAGGGAATCGATAAGCTTATGCATAAGCGTTCCGCCGCTTCCATGAGCCAGTGTTATTTTATCCATTTATTCTACCTTTATATTTGTAATACGCCGCGCACGCCCCTTCGCTCGATACCATGCACGCTCCGACCGGATGTTCCGGATTGCAAGCCTTCGCAAAAAGCCTGCACTCAAGCGGCGTCTTTATTCCTTTTATCACGTCACCGCATATGCACGACCTGTTTTCTTTAGGCCTGGCTATATCCGGTTTAAATTTTTGCTCGGCATCAAAGGCAGAAAATTCTCTCCTTATCCTCAGGCCGCTATTCTTTATAGAACCTATGCCGCGCCAGAATGAATCGCATGGAGAAAAAACTTTAGCGATGCTATCCATTGCCAGCTTATTCCCGCCCCTGCTTATCAGGCGGGTATACTGTATCTCGACTTTCGGTGCATTTTGTTTTAATAACATCAATATCGCCTGCAATATATCAAGCGGCTCAAATCCGGTTACAACACAGCGCTTGCCCCTTGCGGCGAGAAATTCATAAGGCCGCGTTCCTATTATAGCACTGACATGTCCGGGCAGTAAAAATCCGTCTATCTTAAGTCCCGGCTCCTTCGTCAAAACTTTCAGCGCTTCGGGCATCGTTTTATGCCCGCAAAGAACTGAATAGTTTCCGACTTTTCCTTTCTTTGCAGCTACGATCGACTGTGCAACTGTCGGCGCCGTCGTCTCAAAACCTATTCCTAAAAATATTATCTCCTTGTCCGGATTCTTCATTGCCATATCGAGCGCATCCATGCTCGAATAGACCATCTTTACAGCTGCGCCTTTGGCCTTCTCTTTCTCGAGGCTAGAGTAAGACCCTGGGACTTTAAACATATCGCCGAATGTGGCGATAACAATATCTTTCCTTCTGGCAAGAGCTATCGCTTTATCAATAAACTCGTTGGGTGTAACACATACCGGGCATCCCGGGCCGGAGATAAGATTTATATTATCGGGTAATATATCACGCAAACCGAAGCGGAATATGCTCATCGTATGCGTGCCGCATACTTCCATAAAATTATATGTCCGCACAGTGTCCGCTTCACCGCGGATCTCCCCTGCCACCTTATCGATCAGCTTCCTGTCTCTGAACTCATCAACGTATTTCATACAACCTTTTACAGATCCCTTAACGCACGCAATGTCTTTCGCGCTTCGCTCTCTTTCAGTTTCTCGATCGCGAATCCTGCATGCATGAGTATATAGTCACCGGGCTTCGCGGACTTCATGAGCGAAAAATTCGCTTTCTTCCGCAGACCGCCCGCCTCAACAAGCCCCTCATCACCGTCTATTTTTATAACTTTCATCGGTATGCCTAAACACATATCGCCCTCTTATTCGCCATAGCTATCTGTCCTACGGGAATTCCATAATCGCTCGCAGGGACATCCCTATGCGAATATGCTTTGAAACCTTTGTCACGCAGCCCGTTCAGCGCCCTGGCTGTAACATATTTATTCTGAAATACTCCTCCGGACAACACCACTTGTTCTATTTTAAACTTTTTACCAAGCCTTGCAGATGTTTCAACTATCATCTCTGCGACGGTATTGTGAAATTTGCAGGACATTAAACCCTTATCAGTTCCAGCTTCCGCATCTTTAACTATATCCTTTATTAAAACGGATGTCTTTATTATAAAATTTCCGCCTGCCCTTTCGATGTCAAAACCATATCTTTCGCCGCTATTTACAGTCAAAGCTTTTTCCAGTTCTATAGGTAATTCGGCTTCATATCTTATGCGGTCTTTCGACAGAATAATGCTCGCTGCCGCGTCAAATAATCTGCCGGCGCCCGATGTCAGGGGAGAATTCACCCGTTTACTTATCATAGCTTTAATAACTTTCAGGTCTGCGGAATTCCACCTTCTTACAATAGACGGAAGCGTGTTGCCAAAAGCATTATTTATATAACTTGCAGCCATACGCCACGGTTCTTTTACAGCCATATCCGCACCCGGCATAGGAATATATTCCAGATGCGCAGCTCTTTTAAAACCATTGAGTCCGCCCGCAAAAAACTCCCCGCCCCACATGTTGCCGTCAGTGCCGTAACCGGTCCCGTCGAACGCCACACCTATCACATCGCCTTTTATTTTATTGTCGGTTATGACAGATGCAATATGGGCTTCGTGATGCTGTATCCTGCAAATTTTCAAACCAGAGGATTTGAGCTGCAGGTCTTCGGCAAAATGGACTGAGAAATAATTGGGGTGAAGATCACATGTTATAACCTGCGGTTTTATGCCGGTTTTTTTCGTACACGCGCGAACTGCCAGAGCATATTCCGTAAAGTTATCGAGATCGCTCAGATCGCCAAAACTGTCGGCCAGAATGCAATTTTTTCCTTCCGCCAGCGCAAAAGCACCTTTAAGATCAGCGCCGCAGGCAAGAATGGGCTTCTTTACGCTAAACGGCAGGTTTATCCGTCGGGTATTCATACTAATATTATATCAAAATGCTGTGCTATTTAAAACAGGAATACTGCTGCGGCGACTACTGTGGAATAATTACCATCCGGACCCACAACTGCAGACTGAGTGGTATTTGAAGTGCGTATTATCTTATCACTAAGCTGGTATATAGCTTTATTCTCATCCCAGGACTTGTCCTCGTCAAATTCCAGACCAAGGGTTGACGCTAACATTTCTACCGCAAGATCTTCAGCTAGATCACCGGCGACTTTTTCATTCTGTCCGAAAGCATGATGTTCGCTTAAGTATCCGTAGGCCTGAGGATCTGCCGGAACAGCACAGCCTATGCTAGCCGCTATAAGGCGATGGGGTTCATTCCCGGTGCATCGCGACATCACAGCATATGTTATCATGCCCGGATACAGCTCTTTTAAACCTTCATTCCTGGAGATAACCTTGCACTCCGGAGGAAGAATGCTGGAGACATGGACAAGATTGCACTTCTCTATGCCCGCATCGCGAAGAGCAAGCTCAAAGCTTCTGAGCTCAGCCCTGTGATTACCGACACCTTTTGTAAAGAACATCTTTTTTGGGACAAGCAGGTTTTTTCTTGGGACGAGCAGCATCTAGAGAACCTTTCTATTTTTTCCCGTAAAATACGTATCCTAATAATCTGTAAATTAATTTAGAGGCAAAGAAGTCGGATGCTATCTGCCCCTTTATCGGACAGAGTTCAACCACATCAAACCCCACAACCTTCCTGTCTTTCGTGACATCGCGCAGCATGTCGAGCACCTCATACCAGCCAAGCCCTCCGGGCTCAGGCGTCCCGACCGCCGGCACAAGCGCCGGATCGAAAACATCGAGGTCGATCGATATGTAAACATTTTCCGTTAAAGAATTGGTCGCCTTGTCTTTCCACATAGGCGTATCGAGTATATCGTAAACACTTATATTCTTAACCTTGCCGTTTTCGCCCTGCGACGACAGGAAATCCTTCTCTTCCTTCGACATGCTCCTGGTCCCTATCTGGACTATTGGACATATTTCACTGATCCTTCGCGCCACGCAGCCATGATTAAGTTTCGATCCGAAATATTCGTTCCGAAGATCGTTGTGCGCGTCCAGATGCAAAACCGATATATTGGGATAAACTTCTTTGAAGGCCTTTACGGCTCCTACCGAAACGGAGTGCTCACCCCCGAGCATAACGGGAAACTTACCTGCTTTCAGAAGGTCGATAGTTGAGGAATATACCTTTTCCACCATCTCTTCGGAACTTAAGCCTCCGACAGGAAGAGGTTCCATGGTATGGATGCCTAACTTAAACGTCTCCTGATTAATATCGTCATCATACAATTCCATGTATTTTGAGGCATCTATAATGGCAGCCGGCCCAAGAGAGGTTCCGTGAATATAGGTAGTCGTCTTATCATAAGGCACCTGCATTATGGCAACCTTAGCCTTTTTGAAGCTCGAATATTCATCAGGCAAAGCTATAAAATTTTTAGTCTTTTCGTCCATATTAATCCTGTATTAATTCTGACACGCGCTTCGCGGATTCAAAAACTTTCAGCGCTAAGCTTTCGTCTAGAGTCCCAACACCGCAGCTTGGCGTAACAAGACACGAGGCTGAATCTTTCTCTATCCCCTTGTCCGGCAGAATGTTTAAAGCAACCCTCAGCTTATCCGCAATGCTTTCAGCCGTCTCTACTTTGATAGCGTCGGAACCTGTCGGCACCACACCCCAGGCAAGAGCCGAACCTCTGCGGAAAAATTCCTTAAGCTCCGCACTGTACAACAACATTTCCTTTGTAAAATTATAAGCGTCAAAACTTAAGATGTCAATATCCCTTTTTAAAAGAAGCGGCCAGTCTGTATTGCCGCAGCAATGAAGCCCGCACAGCGCCCCTTCGTCTTTTATAGCCTTTATCAATTCATCAAGTTTCTCAAAAGCAGTTTCAGGGTTTATATTTACATAGCTCGATCCTATAGAAACGAGCGACGGCTCATCTATAAATATGATGACTTTGGGAAAACAGGATTTAAGTTTCCTTATCTGCCACCGCGCTTTCATAACAAGCACTTTAGTCAGGACTTCATACATGTCCGTATCATACAGGATCGATTTTTTATCCTGAGTGGTCAACGACAGGGCATAGCTTATAGGTCCGGTTATATGCCCTTTTACAAATTTTACGGTCGGAGGCAAACCACCGCTGCACATACGTAAAAATTCATAGAAACCTGCCGCATAATTTTCCGATATTTTAAAAAATTCGACATCGTCGGCCAGATATCTTTCATAAACCGATTCGATACCCGCAGCTGCCTTTTCAGCGTCTATCTCTATTTTTTTATTTTTATCGTCGAGAATGAGGCCGGGGAGCTTTTCGGAAAACTGGACATACATGTTTTCCAGAAATCCTTTGCGCGCAAGCTGCGGCCAGAAAGGGATCGCCGGGAAATTCTTAAGGATTATATCGCAGGCTGTCTGAGCGTCCTTAAATGGCACACTGCCTATGCCTGTCGCTTCGAAATTAAATTTCAAAGTTTGTCCCATTCGCTCAGGCGCTGTATCCTCTTGAGCATATTAGGATGAGTGCTCAGAAGCTCCATCCGTTTATCGCCAAAACCGACTTTTATAGTCTTATTCTGTAGCGCCATAAGCTCGCTGTCCGAGATCGTGCCGGACTTGTCGAGATCCAGGTCTTTAAGACTTTTCAATTCGTAAAGGGCCCGCGACGGATCATTTGCAAAAAATGCTTTCATACCTTCAACGTCTTTAATGGCTTCCTTAGGCATTCTCGCAGATCCGTAGACCAGTTTATAAAGAGCCGAGGCCAGCTGTGCAGGCTTATTGCCCAGCTCAACCGAACCCTTATCTGCAAAATATTCACGTATCCTGGATGCGTAAAGAACTAATAAATTGGTAAGGAAATAGAACAGGAACGCGGCCAGCCCTATAAGCATAGTGTTGGATTGGTTGCGGTCATCCCTTCTGCCTCCAAAAAACAGGAATTGCCATGCTATCCTGTAAAGTATTATTGGTATCACAGAAAGAAGGGTTATGGTTAACACGTCACGGTTCTTTATATGGCTCATCTCGTGTCCGATAACGGCCTTGAGCTCATCTCTGGTGAGCAGCCCCATGATACCTTCGGTCACGCATATCCTTCCGTCTTTTATGCTACGCCCGAATGCAAAAGCATTGGGAACTGAAATGCGTGCTATCCCTATCCGCGGCGCCGGTATATTGGCCGCCATAGCAAGCGACTTTACCATAGACTGCAGCTCCGGGTTCTCCCCCTCTTTCAGGTAGCGCACCTGCATCGACCACTCAATGATCTTCGGGCCGAGCATATACTGCACGAGCATCATTCCGATCGACAATATAAGGTAGAAATAAAAATTACCGATGCCGAGAGAATAACTCACCATTGATATTATCGCGTATATTATCGCGAAAAGAGCCGCTGTAAGCAACCACATCCTAACCTTCAAGCCCCACATGTTACTACCCCCTTATTAAATTACGCTTGTATAAATACTTCCCGCGCAGCCAATGCTGCGGCGCCCATGACGATAGCATCCTCCCCGAGAAAACTGGGCACTATTTTTACCGCGCTGCCGGGTTCTTCAAACGCAAACTTTTTAACCGAATTTTTTATAGGATCAAAAATAAGATCTCCGGCCGCTTCCATACCCCCGCCTATTATTACAAGCGAAGGGTTCAGAAGATCTATCATATAAGCTATCCTCACACCAAGATCCTTACCGGCCTTCTCAAGTATCTCAATGGCAAGCTTATCACCTTTTTTTGCCGCACCTATTACTGCTTCCTTAGTTATAGCGTCAATCTTGCCCTTTACCATATCAAGAATGTCCGTCTCGTGTCCTTTATTGGCAGCCTTTTTCGCTTCGTGAGCCACTCCGAGATCCACACCCCACGGCCTGAGATAGGCAAACTCTTTGACATATCCTTTGTCATCAGACTGAAGCTCGCTGCATGCTATCTGTATCTCCCCGGCGCAACCGCTGGCACCTGTATAAACATCGCCATTTATTACCATGCCGCATCCCACATCCGAATACATGTAGACAAGATTATCAACATCGGCAGAAGGATTGAGCGTTTTCTCTCCGAAGGCAGCACACGAAGCATCATTCCCTATATATACCGGTATATTAAATTTCTGCTCAACGGCTTTGGAAAATTTCAGGAAGCTTACCCGCGTCCTGCCTCTGGTAGGGTCAGTATCGCGTATGGTTCCGGAAGGGTAATCGGTTATACCCGAAATACCTACACCTATATTCTTTATTTCGTTTTTATCTATCCTGCTCTTCGCCATTACTTCTTCCGTTATCTTAATGACAACAGGAATAAGCTCTTCCATATTCACCTGAGGGCGCGGGATCTTTATCTTTGCTATGACATTAACTTTAAGATCAGCCACTATCGCCAGTATGTTAGTCGGACTTATATCAACGCCGACAACATATCCGCTCTTCGCATTCAGTTCCAGAAGTTCAGGACGCCTGCCGCCGGATGACATGTCGAGGCCGACTTCAAGTATTATGCGTTTATTGATATAATAATCGGCATAATTTGTAATAGTAACTATGTTGGATCCCAGAGCTCTGGAGATTTCAGCCCTGGAAATAGGCCCCTTCTTGCGTATCAGTTCGAGTATGGCAAGGTTACGCCTTTCCCTGTCCTGTGTAATATGGAAGCTGAAAACGTTGTCGTTCTTCATCGCCACCCCACCTGTTTAGTCTTAACAACGCATATATCTTTTAAGTATATGGTAGCGGCGGAACTATTGCCGGCCGTCAATGTCCCGAACTCAAATCTGATTGCAGTTATATTTTTAATATCTATCGCTTTCTTCATAGGCTTAAAATTGAGAGTATGAATCTGCCATCCTTTTGATAAGTTGGATGATATATCCTTTTCCGCCCTGTATGTCCTGTTGTCCGAATCGACCAGCACCACAGTAAGATATTCGCCTCCAAACTCCCCTCTCGCTGAATACCTTATATCCAGCTTAGTCAGGTCCAGAGACTCTTTTAGATCGATCTCGTAATTAGCCCAGCCGCTGCCGCGCGAATTGCACAAAACAATATATTCTTCGCTGATTTTGCTAAACGATTTCGCGTCCCCTTTAAAATCAGCATTCCTGACAAGGTATCTGTTTAATTCGGATCCCTTGCTTAAATAAAGACCCTTTTCCTGCACGCTCCCGAATCTGTCGTTTTCAGCCGGGGCGAAAGACGGTATCTCACCCAGTATTTTTATATTTATATCAATGTTGCTTTTGAAAAATAACAGAACAAGCGCTAAAAGCAAAGCTGCCACAGCTATCATCCATGGAAATTTCGACGGACGCTTCTGATTTTTAATTTTACTTTTATCAGAGACCTTGAGATAAATTTTAGCTATTTCTTCTTGAGCTGATGAACGCATTCTTTCTTTTTTAAAAGGATTGTTCAGTGTATCTATAATTTTACTCATTATCCTTTCATTCCCGTAAGTTTTATCCCCTCAATAAAGAATCGCTGATTAAACAGGAACACTATTATTATGGGAACCATTGTTATGAGCGAGCCAGCCATGAGCAGACCCCAATCCGGCTGTGCATACTGATAAAGCTCCTGAAAATACGCCAAACCTATAGGCAGCGTCCTCTTCTCGATAGAATTTGTAACCAATAACGGCCACATAAAACTAACCCAATTCCCGAGCGATACAAATATCGTTAAAGTAGCAAGCGCTGTGTTTGACAGCGGAAGTATAACCCTCCAGAATATCCCCCACAGGCTGCATCCGTCTATCTTTGCTGCATCCTCAAGATCCCGCGGAAGCGTCATGAAAAACTGCCTCAGCAGGAATGTCCCGTAAGCCGTAAATATCGACGGTATTATCAGGGCTTTATAGCTGTCGATCCATCCGAACGTGCGCATAAGCGCAAATACCGGTATCATCGTAACCGAGCCAGGTATCATCATAGTGGCCAGATACGCAAAGAATAATTTATCTCTTCCCGGAAAGCGCAGCCTTGCGAACGCGTATGCCGCAAAAGCGCTCGTCGCTACCTGTCCGAACGTAACTGCAACACACACAAATATGCTATTCACGTAAAATCTCGCAAACGGCACGACGTTCCATACATCGATGTAGTTCTTCCAATATACAGGATTAGGCAGCCACTGTATATCTTTAATATTGAATATAAATACTGAATTATATGATTTGAGCGAAGTTGAAACCATCCAGAGAAAAGGCAGTATCATAGTAACGCCGCCAAGGACAAGAAAAACATATATAAGGCTAGTCTTTAAGGCCTTTTTCTGCCGGACATTCTTAACTTTTTTAGCCAATAATTTTTCGTCGCGCATAATGAGCCGTTATTAGTAATGTGAATACTGCACCAGTTTGCCGCCAAACCGCCAATTAAACAATGTTACCAGAAAAACTATGATAAATACGAACCACGCTATGCCTGCCGCGTAACCTACGTGCTGCCAGCTGTATAAATGATTGTATATAAGATATTCAAGTGTTGTGGTCGACCGGTCCGGGCCGCCTCCGGTCATTATATAGGCCTGCATGAAACCGCCCTGAAACCCTCCTATCACGGCCATTACCGCTATAAAGAATGTTGTAGGACTTATCATCGGCCATGTTATCGCCCAGAACCTCTCCCACGATCCGGCACCGTCTATCTCGGCCGCCTCATACAGTTCCCTCGGCACGCCCTGAAGGGCAGCCAAGAACAATATCATATTATATCCGCCCATCATTATCCACAGCCCCATCATCATTAAAGATGGTTTTGCCCATGCCGTAGACGTCAGCCATGGTATCCCCTGCAGATGCACGCCCAATAAATTGCCGAATTTTATAATTATATTATTGAGAAGACCGAAGTCAAAATTATATATCCACGCCCACAACAGGCATATGGCAACTCCATTGGTAATTGTAGGCAGGAAATATATCGTTTTAAACAGATTAATTCCTTTTATTTTATGGTTAACTATAAGAGCGAGGCCAAGCGATGCCATGATCTCGATAGGTATTATCATCATAAGATAGAGCGTATTGCCAAGGCATTTCCAGAAAAGAGGATCGTTAGCCACAAACAAACCGGCTTCTTTGTGAAATCCTACGAGATTTATAAAATTGGCAAGGCCGATAAACTTTGGTGCAGATAACATGTCCCAGCTAACGAAACTTAAAAGAAACGACAATATTACCGGGACCAATGTAAAAATAGCAAATCCTAGAAAATTCGGTAATATAAAAAGATATCCCGCAATCGCTTCTTTTTCAGAACTTTTTAATTTCGTCAAATAAGTAGCCTCAAAAAAACCTTTAAATAGACAAAAATTGGATAATATTTGAGAAACTTCTGTATAATATTATATCATATGAGGGAAAAGTTACAACACTATTCGAAAAAATTCTCTACTTTCAGAAGTTCTTCGGCTTTTTTAGCTATGGGGTCGCTATGGAATCTCTTTCTTATTGCACCGTTATTGAGATAATTATTTATGGCAATGAAGGACATCGCCTGGTCAAGACATAGATATTCTGTTGCTACTTTACCTGTATTAACGTCTATAGCGTCATAAAAACCATATTCGCCATATGCATTATACCGCGACAACATCTCCCGTATGTTTTTTATGCACTCTTTAGGGATAAATTCAAGCGCCAAAAATGTAGCATGGGGCGTTATAACCCCGGCCTTATACCCTTTCATTCCAAGCGGCTTGGCCCCGTATTCCGAATAACCACCCACCGGAACGCATGAAGGAGACATGCCAAAAACCGGATAGCCTAGCTTTTCCAGTGCATAGCTGACCTGGATCTTGGCGTGGATTTCGTCATTCATGCCAAGCCCTTTCTTGGCAAGCCTCTTTTCGTCTATTATAGTGGTGGGCATAAGAGCTTCAAACATGCTGCCGCCCCAGCTTGGAACAAATTTCATATCATCATAAATATAGTATCCGCCTACGGTTTTACACCCTAAATAAGTTTTTATCTTTCTATCCTTAGGCGTCTGCGTCTGCCAATACCAGGTCTCGGGGAACGTCCTGTCTAACGCAAACCAGTGCTCTTTCGGCACGTCACCCTTCCCTATCGCAATGTAACTTATGGCCCTGGGTTCCGTATAAAAAGCACCGTAGCGGTATTCCGAATGATAATTTATATTGGTGTAAAAACCATGGCACATCTGACGGTCTACCGGATCATAAAAGAACGAAAAGTCCATAGGATCTATTATGTCCTGGCACCTCTGGCCCAATTCTTTTGGAAAAGCATTCTTAGCAACTATCAACCCAGCAACGAGCCACCCGGAATCGACAAATGATATAAAGTTACTCGTCTCCTGAAATATAGTTATGTCGTAATAATTATACGGAAAGTTTTTATATTTTTTAAGTTTTTCGAATGAGCCGATAGTGAGATTGAGCCGCTTTAGCGCATCTTCTTTGGTTATAAAACCAAGATCATATGCCGAAACAACACACATCATATAAACACCGACATTTGTAATGTTGGTGTAGTCACCTATCTTTGTGTCTTTCGATACCGTGGCACTTTCATTAAATTGGATATTATCGAGCGGTAGGCCGTATTCCTTATCGGTAATAAGATCAAAATATTTCCATGTGTCCCTGGCTATTTCCTTAAGGAACTCTTTATCATCTTTTGGAAATTCTTTTTTTAGAAAAACTTTGGATGGGAAACCGCCGAGGCGCGCTATAAGGACTTTTGCAAAAGTTTCCGCGTCAACATCTTCGCCTGTTTTCTTTTTACCATGAAGAACCACATCATTTATACTGGGGCCCGGGTTGCCTGTGTTTACAAATGCAAAATCGTCGAAATAGAGAACACCTTCGGGCGAATCTACACGGCGTTTCTGAAAACTTACCACCATCTCTCTTAAACCCGTCCAGTCAGATATCCCATTCATAACATTAAGCGGAATAGATATCTTCTGCCACTGGCCGGTCACACCTTTGACTACATAGCTCGCTTTTACAGTTTCTTCATGCCCCTCGGCGTCAGTCCTGTATTTACTGAATTCGAGTTTAAAAACTGTCGTAAAACCTTTCCTACCGTCCCCTTTGACCCAAAATTCAAAATGATCATATTTTGATGCGTCAAAATCCCTCAACTGCGTCCAGAATCCATTAACTGCGTCCTCGGATGAATTGACGCTATATTCGAGCCTGAGCGAAGACCCCGATTCCCCGAGGCGGACTACATTATCAAGCGCTGCATTTATCCACTGAGCCTTATCCTCTGGATTGCTTTCCCAGGTTCCCGACTCTCCGTACAGATTATTTATAAGGCTATCGCGGTTAAAATCGGCCACGACCATAGATGAGGGGATCTTTGCTGCGGTATTATTCTTTGATGACGTCTCCGGAGAAACAGTTTTACCCGTACCGATAATAAAAAATATCGTCAGAAGTACGCCTATACATAGTGCTATTTTTTTATATGTCATTTATTCCCCGAGTTATCCGACTTCATTCTATAACAAATAAAACCCCTCCGCAAGTATTTTACTCGCCGGAGGGGTTTTTGTTAATAGTTACGTATTACTTTATCAGCCTGGCCGCAGTGTTTTTATAGGGCTCTTTGTCACATCTCTGGTAACGCTGCGAACTTTAAGATCGCCCCTTGGCTTATTGATATCATCAGGCAGAACCATCTTATTTTTAACCAGCGAAGCGCCTACAACACCTTCCATGGCCTGACGCAGCATCCATCCGGCCGCACCCGTATATCCATGCCATATCATACGGCCCTGATCAAATGTCGTCAGGATATCAGCAGATTGTTTGTTAGGCTGGCCTCCGTAGAGCTCCACTTCTTTCATACGCTGAAGCGGGGACACTTTAAGCCATAGCCTGTAAGCGATCTTCCTGTATTCATCGGCCTTAGCGCTGTCGCCCTTCTTATCAAACTCTTCGGCAAGGATACGCGCCGCTCTAACGAGCCATTGGACTCCGTGACAATACATACCGTTCTCGCGTACACCTTCCGGATATTTACTGCTCCTGCCGAGATAAGGCTTGGTATCTTCACGCAATGCCGGCCATCCAAGAAGTATCGCATTCTCCTTTTCAAGAACATCCAAAGCTGTATTGAATACCGTAAGACCCCTCTCAAAATTTATACCAGCTTTGACCGCCCATGAAGCCGTAAGAGCATCGATTTCCCAGACACCGCTGCCTTTCACTCCTATCTCTGTTCCATCGTCATGGATAGCACGGAGATATCTGTCGCCTCTCCACGTCTTTTCAAGGCTTGTTTTAAGATCGTTCATTCTCTTGACATAATAGTCTTTGCGCTCTTTCCCATCCCTTATTTCTATGGTGTTGACCATGCCTTTGAGAATGTAATACAGGAAGAAGCCCAGCCATACGCTTTCCCCCCTACCCTCAGAACCTATCTCATCCAATCCATCGTTCCAATCACCTGTCTGGATAAGAGGCAATCCATTCTTACCCATTCTGTCTTCCAGTATAAGATCTATCGATCTCATACAGTGTCTGTAGACGGTGTCGGATCTCGTCGTCCTCTGATAAAGGTGACCCCATCCCTGTTTATTTTTCGGAAGTTTCGCGAACGGGAATTGCGACACAACATAGGAGACCATCTCATCAAGTATAGAATTATCGCCCGTCGTTCTTATGTATTCAGCCACACCCCATGCAAGCCAAACAGGATTGTCGGAAGCGTGCGATCTGCATGAAAACGCCGTTCGTCCATCCGGAAGTGTGAAGAACCAGTGGAACACGTCGCCTTCTATAAATTGCTGGGAGGCGTGCAGTATGATCTGCTTACGCGCCAACGCAGGGTCTACCCATATAAGGTTAACCGTATCCTGCAGCTGGTCCCTGAAACCGTAAGCGCCGCTGGTCTGATAGAATCCGCGCCTTGCCCACACACGTTCCGCAATGGCCTGATACTTAAGCCAGTTCTGGTAGCGGTCAAATTCGGGCTTATTGGTCTCAACTTTAAGCGTATCCATAAGGGCAAGCCACCATTTCTTAGTTTCATCAAGGCTCTTTTTAGCTGCCCCCACGTCTTTGTATTTCTTTATTATTTTATCTGCTTCTTTTCTGTCGTCACTCTGTCCCATGACAACAGCTACTGTATACTCTCCGTGTGCGGGTATCTGCGCCTCACCCAGGAAAGACGCGACTTGCGACTCATCACCGAAGCTTTGTTTGTCAGATGCACCGTTCTTAACCATATAAGGATGCGCAACATCACTTCCACAGCCGAAGAATCTGCCGCGGTTGGTCTCAACATGCATAGGCTTCATAGATGTGGACACAAAAGCCCATCCTGAACGGAAAATATTGCGCGGATTATTGAAGAACAGCGATCCCGTAGCCTTTTGGTGGCGCATCATAAGCGGACCCGCGCGTTCAGGCTGGAACCCAAGCACCATCTGGAAATAAGGTACTATGCGCAGTTTTTTAGCGCGCTCAGAATTATTTCTTATCGTCAGAAGGTATAAACCTGCCGGCTCATCCGGCGGGACAAATACAGTCAGTTCCGTCGAAACAGTGCCGCGCGTCATCCTGAATGTAGCAGTCCCATCAACACTGAATTCAGACTCGTTCTTAGCACTGTTATCAGAAAGAGGAAGATACGTCGGTGAATACCATTCATTCTCATCTGTGTCGTACAGATAGAACGCTTCTGTCGGTATCTCTTTTGTAACTATATCCGGCCAGTCAGGCGTAAGCCTGTTCTGCTGTGAATTACCGTTGCAGGAAGTATGAAGGCCGCGGTTAGTGACCATTATCGAATGGACAACATTCGATACAGCATGGTCTATCGGACGCGGCGTAAATGGCGTATGCACAACCAATTTATTACCATCTTCGCTGAACGTATAATACGGCTGAGGCGTCCCCGGAGGGATTTCGCCATGGCCGATAAGGATAGATGTCTTCTTATCCGGAGCTGCAGCCTGTTTGACAGGACCTTGCGGCTTCAGATGTTTTGCTATCATTTCAAGAGCCGTCTTCTTATTCTTAGTAAAACCTATCATGAGACGTATCTTTACGGAAGCCTTAGGAGCAACGTTCACATTGATAGCCATGCTTCCTATAGGATCGAAAGTAGGATACGGGCTCGTATCACGTGCGCCGAGGAACTTTAAAGTCTCCATTATTCTGGGCGACCATATGCTGCGCACACGGCCGATAAAATCGACGCGCGAAGATAAGAAACCTTCCGGTGCGACATCGCTGGCCAATATGCCCATAGTCTTTGCGCTCTTCTGATATGCCAGTACGGCATTAGACGCGCACACATATTCCATTTCCGGATAGAGCCTGGCATACTGCGTATGGAACCGGTCATGAATACCTCCGACCAGGACCCATTCGAGATAAGGAACTGCCTTTAATTGGCGGGCCTTATCCGTAGTGTTTTCGACTGTTACTTCCCATATTTCCGCAGTGCTGTCTTTATCGGGCAGCCCTATCTTTATACTTGTCTTAATCCCTTTGGAATTATTCACCACCATCAGGACATCGTCATGCTTCTCTATCACTGATGCATCGAATTTACCCTTCGGAAAATTTCCAAGGACCGGCCAGAATCGCTTCCCGCTATCCGGTTTCTCTGCAGTATCTACCATGAACAATATTCTGCCGGAAGGATCCATAGGATCGTATGAACGCCGGGTAACGTCGCACTCTTTATGAAGGCCTTCGCTGAACATCTCACCGCTGCCCCTTAGCGTTACTTTGTATTCCCTGTTTGCCAATTCATGCGTCTCTATGGTACGGGCTTTTTTCTTATGGTGAAGCGCACGCAGGACAAATGAAAGCGCGGCAAAAATAAGTATCAACACAGCCGCAATCATTATCTTGCCTGACATCGGCATCGCACCCAATGTAGCGATAAGGCCCGGCTTGCTCATGGCCGCATTCTGCATAGCCATTGATGTGCCCCATACTTTTTCCCACTCATTACCGCGGGGAATATAGAAAGGTATTAATAACGGTGCCCATGTCGCAAACCTTTTTATGGCATCAGGTATATAACGCTGTGCAGCTGACGGGCCGATAAAGCGCGCTATGCGCTCGTCCAGCCTGTCCAGACCTATAAAGCTCAAATTTACCAGCGTTGCGACACGCAGACCCATATGATCCATCCATATGAGCACTCTGAAGAAATCGCACGCCATTATCCAGATAAATACCTGCAGACTCCATGCGCGGAAAGATTCAGGCGACATCGTAAAATTGTTAAATATAGCAACTATAGTGCGGATACCGCCATCCTGGTTATACCATGTAGGATCAGGCATCATGCGCAGGCCGGTGAATATAATAGGCGACATCCACAATCCCCACCTTAATACATATATCATGTGCTCGACAAGCTGGGCAAAGCCCGCTTTAGAGAAGAAGAACTTTATAGGCGTCTTGTCTTTTTCAAAATACGCCTGCATGAAAACCTTGTTTATGGCAAACAACCATGCGGCGATCGACCAGTTAATTACACCGGCCAAAGACTCAGTGTATATCAGTTTTACTCCTCCCGTATAGCTACCAAGATCTATACGGCCCCATTTATTTACAAGAGGATATGTCACATAATCTACGGCTGGGAATCCTGAACTTACATATAATTTGAATTTCTCGACTATGACCGGCACCTGCAGCGTATCCATATAAAATGCCAGGGCGCTTCCTAAAAAAGCACCAAATATTGAATCGATGAAATAAAGTCTCCAAGTATTAACTTTACCCTGACCCTTAAAAGAATAAACGACATCCCTTAAAAAACTCACGCCGCCTGATGATAAAACACCTATGATAAGCCCGAAAAGTATCCTGTTGGGCATAGCTAGGGCTATCATATTTCTACTCATAGCATAGCTAAACCCAAAGCCTACAATAGCGCCTCTTGCATACAATGAAAAATCTCTGTAGCTATAGCGCGTCCTTTCAAAGAAAGGCAGGCTGCCGTCAAAAGATTCTATAATAGTTTTAAGGAACGGAAATATAGCCGCACCGGCCAGTATACCCAAAAAGATCGGGGCAGCATTCATCACTTTCTGAGATATAGGCGACGATATCAGCATATTGAGAGCAAATAATATCGCCATTATTATGGCGCTGAAAGCCATTCCCTTTTTCATACCTATATTGACATGTTTTACGAGCGTCTCCGCAGAAGGTGCAATAAGCTTACCGCTATCCAGAAGCATTCCTGTGATCAGGTATACTTCCGCCCATAGCCCGCCGAATGAAAGCATGCTCGCAAGTATGCAGGAAACGGCCCTGAGAAATGGCGGCAAAGAAGCTATTAACGAAGTAGAACCGAGGTCGGCTATTAAAGGAGCTACAACTACACCCGCAGATACCAGGAAAACGGACATATGCGCTTTTAAAGTCTTAAGAGGCCTCTGTCTTATCGCAATGCCTATACCGTTGGCAATGGCTTCGTTGAAACCAAATATTACAATAAGCCTGCCTACGTTCTGAGTGATTATCGACCAGTATTCCCATATGCCAAACGTTACAGTGTTGCCCAAAGCCTCAAGCAGGCCCGGACTCTCTACAAGCAGCAGCCAGTTAAATAGATATGGAGCACCTGCTATCAATATAGCGGTAATCGGCTTCAACTGTTTACCTGATGAAGCCAGCGACCGTCCGTTCGCTACGTGATATATCACGAACACGAGGGCTGCAATAATGTTGCTGAACATAAAAAGCTGGACCCATGAAGAAGGCACCTGCAAAAGATCCATCCTGCTGGACGCTGCTGCCAGGAATCCCGAGATGAGAACATTCTGCAGGACCTCGCTGGGTGTAAGATTTTTTCCGGTAAGTCCACTCTTAAATATCTGGGCGACTCCCGCTCCGAGCAATGCCACTACGACAAAATTAAATCCAAATCCGGCATCGAGGGAGCTCTTTATCCCCATCGCGTAAATACTTAAACTTAAACCCAATATCAATACAGCCGAAAATCCATAAAGAAGATCGCGTTTAATGCCCGTTAAAGGCGCTCTCTCTACGCGCCTTGCGGCAAATAACCTGCGCATAAAAATCGCT